>JALHUQ010000452.1 GCA_022866645.1 Woeseiaceae bacterium
ACTACTCGATTACGGGCTTGCCGTTCTCGATTCGGATTCGCCGGCCCGGATCGTCAGTCATGCGAACCGTCTGCTCCTGTCCGTCAAGCTGACTGCCGGCAAGGCCGCCTATTACCGCACCTGCAATTGTTCCAGCGATCTGATTAGGATCCTGGGTTGGATGCACAACGGAAACGAGTTGATCACGGCATTCTTCTCGCGGTACA
This sequence comes from Woeseiaceae bacterium, assembly GCA_022866645.1. Lineage (GTDB taxonomy): Bacteria > Pseudomonadota > Gammaproteobacteria > Steroidobacterales > Woeseiaceae > UBA1847. The sequence continues at coordinate 207 of JALHUQ010000452.1, forward strand.
GATACCGTCTTAAAGACGGGTGTCACGGCAACGACCTCTGCGTAGTTGTCTGAATCCAGCATCTGGTACCCGGCCGTAGCGCCAAGCGCGGTAACTGCTATGGCACCGACGATGCCACCGATTACAAGTTGTTTGCTTATCATTGTTTTTACCATGAGCCTTTCCGACTAGTTGGTTGACGCCGTCGGTATTGCTATTGGCGGGTTGTCGATAACGACTTCGACGCGGCGGTTCTGCTGCCGTCCACTTTCGGACAGGTTATCCGCGATCGGCTGAGTCTCGCCCATCCCAGCTGCGGTAAGGCGCCGGGACTGGATACCCTGTTGCGTCAAATAGGACCTCACCGAGTCGGCGCGATGCTGCGATAGCGTCTGGTTCATTTCGAGACTACCCACGTCATCCGTGTGGCCTTCAATGGCGACGCTTCGATCGGGATACTCGTTGAGGAACACGACCAGCTTGTCGAGACTCGTTTGTCCTGCCAATTTCAAATCAGATCGGCCAGTGGCGAACAGCGTGTTGCCGAGGGTGAGTACCAGGCCACGGTCAGTGGCTTCCGCCTTGAGCTCATCAATCTGTCGCTGTAATTTTTCCGCGTCACGTGCGGCATCAGCGGCGCGGCTTGCCGCATCGGCTGCAGCAACCACCGCTGACGATCGCGCGGCCGCGGTCTCACTTTCTGCCATTGCGGTCTGGCGATGCGCCATGTCGGCCTCGCGGGTGCGGGCATCCAGGCGCGCGTCGTCACGTGCCTGGCTAAGTCCCATTCGTTGCTCTTCAGCGTAACGTGTTGACGCCTTGGCCATTGCGATTTCAACCTTGCGGTCCGCCATGTAAACACGATACTCACCAAGGGCGACGTCTTTGCCAACTGGCTGTTCTGCAAGTTCGACGGACGTCTCAGCTTCCCTGATTTCGACCGGCGCGAGGTCAGCAAGGGTCGTGTTCGATTGCAGGCGATCCATCTTGCTGCGGACTTCGGCGGATCCTGCCGGATTGGTCGGCGCTGTGGCACAACCTGCCACCAGCATCAGTATCGCCAACGTTGCAACCGGAAATCCGGTGAAACGAAAAAGGTTGTGGGTAGACGTGTTCATTGCTGACCTCCAGTGCGGCGCATCTCTTCAATCAGGGCTTCGGAGCTGCGGTACAGCTCGTCATTGACCGCCTGTGCTTTGGCGGTTTCAGTTCTCGCCGTCGCCAGTTCAGCCATCACAATGGACTGTTCCGCAAACCGGTCGGCCTGAACCATGTTCTTCGCCTTGACAGATTTATCGGCTGACATCAGTTTTTGACGCGCTTCGTCCAGTTCAGCGTTGGCGTAATGACTTGCGTCAACTTTCTCTGCAACCTCAATCGCAAGCCTCGCTTCATTGAGCGCGGCAGTTGGGGCTGGCGGTGCGGATGCACAGGCGGCAAGGAGCAGCATGGCTCCTGCAACGGCAGCACCCATGAGCAGTCGATGATTGCGGTAGGTTTCGAACACTTGGTTTCTCCCATTAAGAACGGACTTTCAACAACGAATGCTCCGCCTATGAAGTGCGGGGGTCTGTACGATGGCGTACTTAGTGAAAGATTTCTGCAGCGAGCGATTGACGCGCGCACGTCGGGAAGCTCGCGGAGATGGTTCGCCGTATGCCAATAGGCGTCAATTCTGTCGGGCGCGATAACGCTTACTGCCGGTGTCGAACGTCATTCAGCCTGAGCTGCGCATAGGCAGGCCCCGAAGACGAAACCGCAGCCGGACAGGTAGATCCAAAACAGCAGCGCCATGATCCCGCCGAACACCCCATAGACGGCGTCCAGCATCGCATAGTTTCTGAGGTAGACGACGAATAGGCTCTCGGTCGTCTGCAGGAACACCGTGACGAAAGCGGCGGCGACCCAGACTTCGGCGAATCGTGTGCTGCGGCGCGGAGCCAATTTGTAGAATAAGGACAGACTAAGGAACAACACCAACAGCGGGACAACAAAGCCCCACAGGGCGTAGACCCAGGAGCCAAAATCATGCGCCGGAAAAAGCCACGACTTCCCAATACTCGCCAGCACCGGGGCGGCCATACCCAGGAGGACAGCACCTGCAGTGACGCCGAGTAGCGCCATGCCTCTCAGCGGCAGCCGCCACCAGCTGTATGCGTCGTCGCCCCAGGCGCGGTTCGTAGCACTAACAAGCGTGGTGAAGGATTGGAGCGCGACCCAGACCAGGACGACGAGCACGACTAGCCCCGCCCGCTCGCGCGCCTGGATCACTGCAGTAATGGCCCCCAGGACCCGCGCTATCATCTCGCTTTCGAGAGGCACGAAGCTTTCCATGTACGTGACGATTGCTACCCCTGCAGTGCCCCGATCGACGAAGAACGACGCAAGGATGACGAATAGAATGACTAGCGGGAACAGCGAGAAGAACGCGTTGAAGGCGAATGATTCCGCCCAATGAGTTCCACCAATCCGCAGAAACTTTTTGGCTGCGAGATAGGTTACCGACCAGGCCCTGTGAAATCTTTGTTCAAGTCGCAGTGGCATAGGCGGCGGCCTCCGTCCATCGTTGTCCTCGGCGCTGGTGCATCACGTTCTCCGAGCATCCTTCAGCCGCTCCAACGTGCTCTCTAGGGATCTTTTCATCTTATTGGCCGCGCCTGCAACGGCGTCGCCCAGGCTAGCGGCTTGGTGCGTGACGGCGGTGGGCTCGCGACCCTCGAGGCGAACCTCCATCATGCAGCGTTTGTCGTCTTGGCCGCTCTTGTCGCCGTTCTGGTCGCTCAGGTGAACTTCTACCCGTGTGATCCGATCGCTGAATCGGCTTAGGGCGCTCTCCACCACGCCCTTGACGTGGATGGCGAGTTCCTCGCGCCCTTCGATGTTACTGTCTGTATTGATCTCGATGTGCATCGCGTTCTCCTGCGTGATCCGTGTCTGCTCAGTATCGGTAGATCGCGGCCAGTCCCGTGCGCAATGGCATCCGCGCAGCGGGAATCACCAGCACCGTTCCGCCCTGCTTCGCGACCAGCTCGCCCACATCGTCGAGCAGGTCATCGACGTGCGTATCGCTCCGGTTGGCGAGCTCGACCCGACCTGTTGCGCCATCGAGCCGGCCTGCGACCTGGCGATCGGCATCAACAAGCAGCGTCTCGACCCGGCCGGAGGCAGCGGCCTCTGCTACTTGCGCCAGGTCGTCACTTCCAACTCCCTTGGAGCGGGCTTGCTCGAACTGTTCGCGTAGGGACGCGATCCGCGCTTGATATTGAGGCTCGACGGCCTGCCAGGCGAGCGCGCGAAGTTCGTCGGCCGGCAGGGAGTCGGGGTTGAATCCAATACCGTCGGCGACGAGAAGCGGGTTCTGGCTGACCTGGTGAAAAAGGTGGTGGTGTTCCGGCAACGCCGCCAGGATCAGTGGCAGGCCCGAGGGCTTGGTGTAGTGCTCCAGAACCGCGCGATCGACGGCGCGGAAGAACCGCTCCGCGTCAATGTCTGCCTCGTCCGCCTTTCCGCCGTGGCCGTGGTGCATTCGGTTGCTTCCCCCGCCGATGCCGCCGTACGAGGCCACCGTCTGGTGCGGTTCAGTTTGCTCCCCACCCAGAGCGTCCGCAATCGTCCGCGGGACCCCCGGAATCAGATCGAGCTCATCAAGCGCGTGTCGGTTACCCTCGAACAACCGAATCTTGTCGAGGCTCAGTGCAAGGACCTGGTAGCGATCGACCGACTGAAGGAAGCGCCGCAGAGGCTTGGTGTGGAAGCTGTCAGCGACCACGACCAATTCGGCGACCGGCTGCGGAATTATCAGGGCCCGAAAGATGCTGGGCCCGCCCAGAACGGCCAAGCCATCGAGGGTGTGATCCCAGAACTCGGCGTCGTGTGCGAGGGCTTCGAAGGGTTCCAGCAACAGCCGCGTCTCGGCGGTCGGATACTTCTGGAGGAGCGATGCTTCAAGCTCCTTCACGAGGTTCCGAAACCGAATTGGATCCTGCTGGTTCTCTGGATGCCGCCGATGAGTCGGCTGGTACAGCGAGAGACACGGCGGTTCGTGGTCGGACGAGAATCCGGCAAGCACTTCATTCGTAAGTCCGATCCTTGTGGATGGTTTGATCATGGGTCTCTCCGTCACACGTGCGCGCGTCGCAAGCGAAGCGCATTGGCAATAACCGACACGCGCCGCCCGCGGCGCACAAGTCATCGAATAGTCGTAACTATGTCTACTCATAACGCCTCGCGTCTGGGTTTGTCTGTACGGTAGGGAACACTGCGCAAAAACGTTGTGTCCAGAGTTTGCGGGAGAAGTCGTCGTTGAATTATCCGACGTGCGATCCGAGCAACGCCTTTCCCTCGGGCGGAATTTGCGCCTATGATGCTGGCATGCCTGACATTGCCAAAACGATCCGTAATGCAGCAGCGATTGCCGCAGCCTTGTTGGTGGCTGTTGTCGTCGCAGGCGCCGGCACACTGGCCTGGTATGACGGCGAGCGCCTCAGCGTTCTTGCCACCGAGCACCTCCGTGATAGCTATGGCATTGCGCTGGAAGTCGAGCAACTGGAACGCACTTTTGAATGGCGTCCGCTCATCACCATCAGTCACCTGAGAGTTTCAAACGCCGCTGCTACGGAGCGGACGCTGGTCGACGTCGGCGCTGCCAGCTTCCGAATTCGTCCCTGGACCTTGCTCTTTGATCCACTGACGCTGGAAGATGTTGCGATCAACGGCGTGACCGTCACGGTGCCGGTCGACGAGGAGGGCCTCCGCTATTGGGATCCTCTCGTTACGGCAGTCTCCGACTGGTTCGACCAATTCGATTGGTCGATAAGGCGCTTTGACCTCAGGGACCTGCGTGCGACGAGTCGGCACCTCCAGAGCGAAAACGAATTGCTCGTATCCGCCCGCGAAATCACGGGAACGATGCCCCGCGCGGCCAGCCTGACGCTAATTGCCGCCGGTATGGAGGTCAACCTGGTTACGGCGATTCCGCTGCGACTAAAAGGCACCGCGAAAATTGACAGGCTAGAGCTTGCACAGGAAGGTGGTGAGCTGCCCGTGAAACTGAGCATCGACGGACACGTTCAGGACAGGTTGCTGAGTGTCAGAATGACAGGCGGCAATCTCCTCGAGGGCGACCCCTCTGAGCGTGAACCGGTACAGGGCAGTATCTCACTCGGCGACGTCGTCACCGAGCTGCAGGGCACCATGAGCAGGGACGATGCCAGGCACGTCGACGTCAGTGTGACGACCGTGGTCAACAGCAAAGGTCCGGCCCCGGACCTGGCACTTTCTTTTCAGCTTTCAGACCAGGACAGTGCGTGGCAACTATCGTCCATTCGCGCGCAACAGGGTGACAGCGAATTGTCGGGCGAGATCGAAATACTGAATCGTGACGAGCGCCGGAAATTGAATGCCCGGCTGAATTTTTCGCAATTAACCTTCCCGAGGCAGAAGGCAGATAGGCCGTCACCCGCTCCCGGAACTGCAAGTGTCATTCCAGAGGGTGGTTTGTATCCGCAACTGCTCGAGTTTATGCGGGAATTCGATGCCGAATTCGATCTCAGTGCAGAGAACTCCGTTGTGTTCCAAATCCCCTTTGACGAACTGCACATTGCAACGTCACTCGATCACGGCGTGCTTACCACTACAATCGACGAATCAACAATCGAGGAAGGCCAGTTTGAAGCAGAGTTTCAGGTCTTGCCGGGTGCAGCGTCGACCGAGTTGAGTTTTCAGGCGACGCTCGAGAATGCGTCGCTCGGCGCAATGCTCGCCCCGGTGGAAAATCTGCAGGACGCGAGCGGAACCGTCAACGGCGAACTTTCCGTCGCAGCCGCAGGTGACAAGTTCGAGGAAGTACTCGGTTCGCTGGCCGGCAAATTGACCCTGGCGATCGAGTCGGGGCGCATCCCCGACAGTATTGCAACGAAGCTGAGTGGCAATCTGTTTGCAGCGCTGTTCGCCAGTGCCGGCAGTAATGAGATGGCGCCAATCCGCTGTGCGGTCGTCGAATTCGACATAGACAATGGCGTGGCAAAGGGAAAAAGGATGGTGATTGAACTGGACGACTATGCCCTTTACGGGGATGGCGAAATCAGCTTGCGCGAGCAGCGAATCGACATCCGCCTGGTACCGCGCGCCAAAGATTTCAGCCTCGTCGCAACGCGCGTGCCGCTCAGAATCCGTGGGCCCTTCGATGATATCGAACTCGACCCTGTCGTTGGTGAAGGCCTTATATCGCTTCTCACACCGATCGAACTGGGCGAGCCCGCAAGCGCGGGCTGCGTTGGCGAAGAGACACCACAAAAAAAGCCCGCACAGTGATGTGCGCAGCTGATTGCCAACGCGGTCGTTTACTACCCAGTGAACGATGACGGTATCGGGCTTGACAGCATCGTGGCAATGTCACTAGTGTCTGCAACATGCCGGAATTCAAAACCCCCGAGCCAGGCGTCAATGTGACCATCAATACGGGTCCCTCCGCAGTTGCCGCCTCGGGATCGCCGACCGACGATAGCCTCATCCAGGTCGATCCGTTCTCCCTGGATCGCTTCTTCACCATAGTTCAGGACAAGTTGATCACTTGGCTTGATGGTGCAGTTGCACTGCTGCCGAATTTTCTCATCGCAGTTGTTATCCTTGTTCTCGGCTTCGCGGTCGGTTCGATCACTGAAAAAGTCGCCAGGAAGTTCTTTGGCAAGGCCATCGATTCCACGGTCATCGTCAACCTTCTCGCGGCGATCATCAAGATCCTCATCATATTGGTCGGCTTCTACATCACGTTGGACCTCATCGGTCTCCAGAACGCCGTCGTCTCGCTCCTCGCTGGCGCCGGTATCATTACCCTCGCCATGGGCTTTGCTTTTCAGGATGTTGCCGCAAACCTGCTGGCAGGCGTGCTCATGGGTATTCGTAAGCACTTCGAGCCGGGCGATCTGATCCGATCAAAGGGTCAACTCGGCTTCGTCCAGTCGCTGAACCTGCGCAACACCGTGATTCGTAACTTCTCCGGGCAGATTGTCTACATTCCCAACAAAGAAGTCTTCGAATCAGTCCTCGAAAATTTTTCGGAGACCGGCGAACGCCGCATCGAGATTGACGTCCGCGTCTCCTATGGCGAGGACCTCAAGCACGTCTCTGAAGTTCTCAAGAGTGCGATCGAAGGCGTCTCCTCGCTGAAAGAAGACAAACCGGTCGATGTCTTCGCTCTTGAATTCGGAGATAGCTCGGTCAACTTTTCCGTCCGCTACTGGGTTGATTTTCCCTCGGACAAGATCGGCTACCTGGAGGCGACGGACGCCGGGATCAAAGCGATCAAGGAAGCTTTCGACCGGGAAGACATCCTCATCCCCTTCCCCATCCGCACGCTCGACTTCGATGCCAAAGGGGGTCTCAAACTCTCGGATTCCATTGGCCCCGTGTTCGCACAGCCCGAGGGGAATTCCAACAACGACTAGATTGGAGCGCCGTCTCGGTACCTGCGTGACGGATGGCAACCCGATCGCGAGCTGCGTACCGGACGCGACGTCCCCGGTTCCTCCTGGCGGTTCCGCAGAGTGCACAAACGGCTCTCCGTGCGTTGCGGCCGTTGGTCGATGCTGAGCCGTCTCCGGTCGTGACTCGACGACCGAAGGCTTTCTGAAGATGAAAATCAATTTCACCAGTGTTCGCAAGCGCACAGACGGGGCTGCCGGTTTGGCGTATCAACATCCCTATATCGAACCCTGTTTGGAAACTCAGACTCGAAGGACAAAGAACCTATGTTACGCACCATCAACGATCTGGAGGACTATGCCATCCGCGCGACCGATGGCAACATTGGTCAGGTGAAAGATGTCTATTTCGATGACGAAGCGTGGGTCGTTCGCTATCTCGTTGTCGACACCGGCAGCTGGCTTTCGAGTCGAAAAGTACTGATCTCGCCTATCGCCATCGGCCAGCCGAACTGGACGGACAAGGTATTGCCCGTCTCGATCACAAAAGACCAGGTGAAGAACAGCCCCGACATCGACACCGACAAGCCGGTCTCGCGCCAGCACGAGATGCAGTATCTCGGGCACTACGGCTATCCCTATTATTGGGGCGGTGCCGGGCTCTGGGGCGACGGTGCATACCCGGGCGTGATGCTGACGGGCTACGGTGGCCTGGTTTCGACGCCTTATCACGAAGGTCCGGAAGCGGCGGAGGCTTTTGCAAATGCTGAAGCAGCGCGGCATCAGGATGACGATCTCCATCTGCGCAGTTGTAAGGCGGTAATGGGCTATCACATCCAGGCGACCGATGGTGACATCGGCCACGTACAGGGCCTGCTCGTCGATGAAAAGACCTGGGCCATTCGATACATGATTGTGGACACAAGTAACTGGTGGCTCGGTCACCAGGTGCTCATCGTGCCGCAATGGATCCAGGACGTAAGTTGGCCGGATGCCACGGTAACCGTCAATCTGACCCGCCAGGCAGTGAAAGACGCTCCGCCGTATGACTCAGCGGCGCAGCTGGATCGTAAGGCGGAAATGGACGTCCACGAG
>JALHUQ010000453.1 GCA_022866645.1 Woeseiaceae bacterium
ACAGACGGAGCTTGTCAGGGGGGGCCTCGGCCATCCACTGTTTGACCATGGGGAAAAACAGTGCACAGGTTCCGCACGCCGGATCGAGAAATTCGACGATGTGCACTTTGGCGCCCGGATCGCCGAGTGTCGGTGAATGATCGCTCGCGAGGGCTGCCTGGCGCGCCATGGCCTCGGATTGCAAAGGCAGGGCGTCTTCGTTCTCGTAAAGGACAGCCGCAGCGATGAGGGCAACGACCAGAAGCACCACGGTAGCTGCGACGATGCTCTTGCTACTAAGCGGCCTCTCCGCGTTTGCTTTGCTGCTTCGGTTTTTTTTGCTCATGGGGACTCCGGTCTTAAGCCGTAAATAATGGCACGCACGTCAGGTAGGAAGTTTGCCGACCAGCGGCTTTGCATTGGATTCGTCGAGGCTGCGAAGATTTCGATGATCGCCTTACTGTATCAACTCGTGACAATAGACCGAGGTAGTTGTTCAATCAAGACCAGGGCGAAGAAGCGCAAAAGTCATCGTCACGCGCAATCCCGGGCGCTCATCACTGAGATCGAGTTTCGCGTTGTGCAGGCGGGCGATTGCCGCCACGATGCTTAGCCCAAGCCCGAATCCGGCGGTAGAGCGATTGAAGCGGTTACTACTCGATCACGGGCTCGCCGTCTTCAATTCGGATTCGTCTGCCCGGGTCGTCAGTCATGCGCACCGTCTGCTCCTGTCCGTCGAGCAGATACGTTACGTCGTAACCGACTTGCTCCTGGCTGCTGTCCTGTATCGTCTCGCAAACACGCTGGCTGACCTGATCGACATTCCGGTCCTGCATGCCTTCCTGTACTTTTTTCCCGGAATAGCCACCTGCAACAGCACCAGCGACCGTCGCGATCTTCTTGCCGTCGCCGTCACCGATCTGGCTCCCAACTACACCACCGATGACAGCACCGGTCACAGTTCCTGCAATCTGGTTGGGATCCTGGGTTGGGTGCCGAACAGAGACGAGCTGATCGCGACATTCGTCGCGCGGCACGGATACCGTTCTGGTTACCTCGGATACGGTCAGCACCTCGGCATAGTCATCCGAATTGAGCATTCGATATCCGGCGGTCGCACTCACTGCGGTAACCGCTATTGCACCGACGATGCCGCCGATAAGAAGTTGTTTATTGATCATTAATTACACCGTGAGCTTTGCTGATTAATTCGATGATGCCGCCGGTAATGCAGACGGGTTCTTGATAATGACTTCGACACGGCGATTCTGCTGCCGACCGCTTTGCGACTGGTTATCCGCGATCGGTTGCGTTTCGCCCATGCCTGTTGACGCAAGCCGCACGGATTGGATTCCGTGTTGCGTCAGGTAGGTTTTCACGGCGTCGGCACGATGTTGTGACAGCGTCTGGTTCATCTCGAGGCTGCCAACATCGTCGGTATGGCCTTCAATGGCGACGCTTCGGTCCGGATACTCATTGAGAAATACGATGAGCTTATCGAGACTGTTGTTGCCACCCGACATCAGGTCAGATCGACCGGTTGCGAAAAGCACGTCACCCAGCGTGAGAACCAGCCCACGGTCTGTAGCTTCTGCCTCCAGCGCATCGATCCGCTGCTGCAATTCCTTCGCAGTAGCCGCTGCTTCGGCCTCGTTGCTCGTCGCTTTTGCTGCCGCGGCTAGTGCCAAAGCACGTTCAGCTTCAGACTTGTTTTGCGCCGCCGTGGCTTGGCGACGCGCGGCATCTGCCTCCCGTGTGCGGGCATCCAGGCGAGCCTGATCGCGCTGCTGGCTAAGCATCGCTCGTTGATCTTCAGCGACGCGAGTCGCAGCTTTTGCGATTGCAATTTCAACCATTTGATCAGCCATGTAGACGCGGTGTCTACCGAGTGCCACATCATTGCCGACAGAGGCTTCTGCGATAAGTACGGCCGCCTCAGCCTCTCGCATCTCGACTGGCACTTTACTGGCCAGACTGGAATTTGCCTGCAATGCGCTTAGCTTGTTGCGCACGTCAGCAGACCCCTGCGGGCTTTGTGGCGCCGTGGCACAGGCTCCGACCGCGAAGGAAAACGCCACTGCGACCGCCAGCATTCGGCTGACACGGGCGTTATTCATATTCAGAATATTCATAATGTATCTCCGGCACGCTGCATTTCTTCGATCAAAGCTTCGGCGCTCCGAAGCATTTCCTGGTTAATCGCTTCCGCTTTTGTCGCTTCTGTCTTTGCCGAAGCCAGTTGCGCTGTCACCGTGGACTCCTGAGCGTATCGGTCAGCCAGAATCATGTCTTCTGCGACGACGGCTTTGTCGGCGAGAATGAGTTTCTGACGCGCTTTATCCAGCTCGGCAGCAGCAAAGTGACTCGCGTCGTCTTTCTCCGCAGAGCGAATCGCAAGCTTTGCATCGTTGAGCGAGGCAGTCGGGGCTGTCGGCGCACTTGCGCATCCAGCAACAAGCAGCATGGATATAGCCAGGCTCGCTGCGACGTACAGTCGATAGGGTCGCTTTGTTCGGATTAATAAAGACATATCAGTTCTCTCATGAGTTGGGCACAGTTCAACAATTGATCATTGTCGCAGTCGACTCAGGGTGTGTCTGTACGTTAGCGTACTTAGCTAGGTGAATTAGCGAGCTGAGTTTTCGTCCTGCACAGATTCGAATTCGATGCTATGTACGCGACCGCACAGAAACGCACTCGAAAACAGCGTATTCATTGCGCAATCGTCGAAGGTGACGATACACACACGATGCCGCACCACGACAAGCACCACGCTTGCAGCGCTGGCACCGGACTTTTCAAGCACTACCAGCAAGGACAATACGCCATGAAACACTCGAATTTTCTATCCGCAATTTTGCTCGCCACTATGTGCACTCTCGCCATCGGTTGCGCTGGCAGCCCCACACAGGAAAGCACCGGCGAGTACTTTTCCGACTCATGGATAACGACCAAAGTAAAAACCGCGCTTGCTGCCGACTCGATCGTCAAGGCAACCGAAGTGAACGTCGAGACTTTCAAAGGCGATGTGCAACTCAGCGGGTTCGTAAGCTCGAACGCTGCCATGGATCAGGCGGTTCTGGTTGCGCGTAACGTCGAAGGCGTTACCTCGGTCAAAAATGACATGCAAATCAAGTAACTGCAGTTCAGATCCTAGCGGATTGAGGAATAGGGATGTTCAAACTAATCATCGATTTGCCGGACAATGTGCTCGGTATTGAAGCGAGCGGCAAGATTACCGCCACTGACTACCAGTCCGTACTTGTACCGGCCCTCGAAGACAAGCTCAAAGAGATAAAGAAGATACGATTTCTCTACGTGCTAGGGGACGCTTTTGACGGCTTCTCAGGTGCTGCTGCCTGGGAGGACGCTAAAGTTGGTTTGAAACACTTGACGCAGTTCGACCGAATCGCCGTGGTAACGGACGTCGAGTGGATTCAGAATTCCATCAAATTTCTCGGCTTTGCTATCCCTGGGGAGATCCGGGTTTTCAAGAACGGTGACTTGCAAAAAGCCCGGGGTTGGATCACTGAGCCCGCCTCAGCGGGTAATCTGACCTTCGAGTTTCTCGAGGAAGAAGGCGTGCTGGTATTGCACCCACACGGTGAGCTGGAAGCCGCCGATTTCAGTCGCATTGCCAGTGAAGTTGATCCGTACATCGAGAACAAGGGTGAGCTGAAGGGCGTGGCGATTGTCGCTGAACATTTTCCGGGCTGGGATGACCTTAGTGCACTGGCTGCTCATTTTCAGTTTGTCAAAGAGCACCGTCAAAACGTCAAACGATTGGCGATTGTTTCTAACGATCGTGTGATGTCCACATTACCGTTTCTCGCAAAACATTTTCTGATAAAGGAATCACGCCATTTTTCGACGGGTAAGAAGAATGAAGCACTTGCGTGGGTCAGCCAGGGATAGGCAGTGCGTTCCTCAGGCCAGTCCGGGGAAAAGTCCTTTAATTCCGGAGGCAATAAACTCGACTGCAATCGCCATCAGGATCAATCCCATGATACGCGTAAATATATTGATCCCTGTGGCGCTTATGCGCGCCGCTAGCCAAGGGGACAATCGCAGCGCCCCCCAGACCAGCAGAGCTAACAACAAAACACCTCCGGCAACTATCATGTAATGCATAACGCCCGTTGACGTCTGCGCCGCCAATATCACAGCACTGATGGCACCCGGGCCTGCCAACAGCGGCGTGGCAAGCGGTACGATCGCAACGGATTCCTTCGCGATAGACTCATGCGCTTCTTCATCGGTCTGCTGAATGGAACTTGTCTTGGCGTGCAGCATCGAGACAGCCATCAACAAGATCAGAATACCGCCGCCGACCTGAAACGCATCGATAGTGATGCCAAAAAATGCAAATAGCAGCTCGCCGAAAAACAATGCGACTAACAAGATAGTACCGACACCCAATGCCACCATATTAATGGTCGTCGAACGTTGTTCGATGTTTTCATTGGCGGTCATGCTGATGAACAGCGGGATCACGCCCAGGGGATTGGCAATTGCCAAAAGGCCGGCAAGTAACTTCGCGTATTGCGCAAGATCTAACATGTCAGTGGAGCGCGTATCGGACACAGATCGGGGTCCGCCCCGACGTACCCAATCAGGTTGCGTTGCAACGGAAAGTTACGGTCTTGCTGCCGTTCGAGTTGCCCACAATAGTGGAGCTCATTTCCGGCGAACCGTGATTTACACAGTAGACCTGGGCATTTCTCGAAGCATCCAGCAGTTCCTGGTCTGTCCGATAGTTGTAACTGAGATTGGAATTCGGCGGATTTGGCGACTCGGCAGCCAGAGAGCTGATGACGCATTCGAACACCACAACGTTGTTGCCATCTGCATCCTGGCTGAAGTTCTTTGTTCGCGGAAAGGAGTCAAACCGGGTGCAATAGGTAATCGCTCGCTGATTAGCTTCAATCAATTGGTCGTCATTGCTGTAATTGTAAGTAACGCTCGGATTGCTCGAATCTACCTGCTTGGGCGAAGACCCGGGGAATGCGCAGGAGGCGATCATTAGCGCTGCAAGCGCGATCGTCGTCCCGGTGACTGGTTTCATGGTGCGATATGAGTGACTGATCATATGAAATTGACTCCTGAATTCCTTAAAACCGGTTCTGTTAGGACCCGGTCCGACTTACATAGTAGAAAGTTATACTGTCACCGGTAGCACAGTCTGTGCGGTGGCGTACGCAGCGAAATCGACTGCGGTAAGGAAGGTCTGATCTCTATTTCGTAGGGCGGTACTCCATCCAGCTGAGCTACGGGCGCCGGTTTCGTGGGTTTCGCCGCTGCGCCCGGCTATGCTGTCCCTGACTGGATGCACGGCCTGTTCTTGGCAACCGGCTCTGCTAGGATAGATCGGTCTGTCGCGGTAAGCGCAGCTGTGTATTGGGGGCGCAATGAAACAGAGAATTACTCGTCGGGATTTCCTGAATGGCACGCAGGTCGCTATCGGCGCGTCGCTCCTCAGTCCCTGGACCGAGGTCTTTGGCACGGATGTATCGAAATTCACCCTCAGCAGGGACTACTATCCGCCGGCAAAGACCGGCCTGCGTGGCAGCCATGCAGGATCATGGGAAACCATGCATGCACGGGTTGCCGGTGCCACCTGGCCAGCCGGGGCGATCGAAGAAGACTACGATCTCGTCGTAGTGGGCGGCGGAATCAGCGGCCTTTCCGCGGCGCACTTCTACCGGCAAGAGAAACCCGCGGCACGAATCCTGGTGCTCGACAACCACGACGACTTCGGCGGTCATGCCAAGCGCAACGAGTTCCAGGTCAACGGAAGAACGCATATTGCCTACGGCGGTACCGAGTCGATCGACACGCCATCGGACTACTCCGCTATTTCTAAGGACCTGCTGTCGGATATCGGCATCGATGTGCAGAAGTTCTACAAGTACTTCGACCAGAACCTCTACGACAAGATGAATCTCTCCTACGCGATCGCTTTCGATCAGGAGACTTACGGCAAACGCAAAATCGTCACCGGTTACGGCAGCACGCCGTGGGAAGAGTTCGCTGCGCAGACGCCATTGAGTGCCAAGGCAAAGGCCGACCTCGTACGCGCGTTCACTGACACCCGCGACTACCTGCCTGGCCTGAGCCGTGATGAAAAAGTCGCACTGCTCGGCAAGATCAGCTATCGCAGTTATCTCAAGGATTACGTCAAAGTGGATGAGCAGGTTCTCGAGATGTACCAGCGCTGGGGCATGAGCTACTGGTGCGTTGGCATGGACGAGGTCCCGGCTGTCTACATACTCGGCTACACCGATGGCGGTGGCATGCCGGGGCTGGAACATACCGTGCCGCGAGAAGGTGGTCGCGGCGTCGAGCCGTACATATTTCACTTTCCGGACGGCAACGCGTCGGTCGCAAGGCTGCTGGTTCGCAGCCTGATCCCGGAGGCGGTGCCCGGTACAAGCATGGAAGACAGCGTTACCGCGCGGGTTGACTACAGCGTGCTGGATAAGGACGATGCATCGCTTCGCATTCGTCTGAACAGCACGGCCGTGAATGTAGCTCACACGGCCAACTCGAAAGCGGTCGATGTAACCTACGTACATTCTGGCAACGCGCACACGGTGCGGGCGAAGAAATGCATCATGGCCTGTTACAACAGCGCCATTCCCTATATCTGTCCAGGCCTGCCAGAAAAACAGAAAGAGGGACTGGCTTACAACGTTAAGATACCGCTGACATACACGAAGGTAATGGTCCCGAACTGGCGCGCATTCGCCGACCTCGGCACTCGCTTCGTTTATTACACGAAGGACTTCTATAAGCAGGTTGAACTGGATTACCCGGTATCGATCGGCAACTACCATTTCGGTGCCGATCCGGATCAACCCATGGCCTTGCACATGTGCCACGTGCCTTACTTCGACGACATTCAAGGTCCGGACCAATGGCGCGCCGGCCGGCGTCAACTTCTCGAGACACCGTTTGCAACGTTTGAACATCACGTCCGTGATCAGCTGGACCAGGCCTTGTCCGGCGCGGGATTCGATGCTGACAGGGACATCACGGCAATCACTGTGAATCGCTGGGCACACGGATACGCCTACAGCCCGGACTTGTTGTGGGAACCGGAGTACGCTTCCGACGCGGACAAGCCCTGGGTGCAGGGGCGTCAGCCCTACGGGCGGATCTCGATCGCAAATTCCGATGCGGGCGCAGCTGCAAACACCAACGCGGCAATTTCACACGCTTATCGCGCCGTACGGGAAGCACTGACGAACTAGCTGGAAACCCCTGTGGTCGGCAGTCCCTGCAATTCTCCGGAATGCTGCGGCTGCAGCGCCGCGTCCACCGGATCTTCCAAAACTGAACGCTTGTAGGGGCCCTGAGTCAATAATCTATTGGTGAACCGTCGTAGGCAAAAAAACCCCCCGAATCCTTTTCTTCAAGCCCGTTAATGACGCGCAAAAGTTGCGTCGCAGCGAGTGTGGGTGAAAATAGCTTTGACGCCTCGACCCGTTTCGAAAAAGGCCTGGATAATAGGGTATCCACCGTACCCGGATGCAACGTAACAACGATGGACTCGGGTAGAAGTCGCGCCTGCTCAATCGACACCGTACGTACTAGCATATTCAACGCGGACTTTGACATTCGATAGGACGGCCAGCCGCCAAGGCGGTTATCACCGATACTACCTACCCGAGCGGAGAGAGCAGCGAACACCGTCTTGTGATGACGACGTAGCTTCGGCAGGAAGTGCTTCGCAATCAACGCCGGGCCAATCGTATTCACAGCGAGCACTTCGGCCAGCGCCTTCGAATTGAGATCACGCATACTCTTTTCCGGCATCAGCTCGCCGTCGCGGTGGAGTATTCCGCTGGCCACAATTACGAGGTCAAGAGACGACGTTCCGGCTGCATCGGTAGCCGCTTTGTCGATCGATCTTTCATCGGTCAAGTTGAGAAAGTGGTTGCGGACTTTCTTTTGGTTCCAGTCGACAGGCGAGCGCGAAAACGCATGAACCTCGTTGACATCTGCCTCCGACGTCAGCAACTCGACGAGCGCTCGTCCGATGCCGCCGCTGGCGCCGACTATGCCAACAGTGGAATTCGGACGGAAAGACGACAGCAGAGACATTGCTGCGTGAATATCAGTGGTTTAGAGCTGAGCGGATCTCAGCAATAAGATCTTGATCATAGGGTTGCGTGCGAGGGCTGAATTCCGAAATCAGTTGGCCATCTCGACCGATCAGGAATTTGTGAAAATTCCAGGTCGGGTAGGTTCCTGCGGCATCCGCCAGCTTGACGAAGAACGGATGCGCGTCGCCTTTCTTCACCCTGACCTTCTCGAACATGGGAAATTTGATGC
>JALHUQ010000454.1 GCA_022866645.1 Woeseiaceae bacterium
AGTTGCGATGGGTCGAGTTGCTCAACGCCACTCGACATCGACCTGTTGAAACGCAATATGTCGCGAACCATTCGATAAAACGGCGGCCGGATAATGTTTCGACGCTGCGCGAACAGCGAATTCAAGGTCGTACCACAGTATTCAATTCCGTCGTCCTCGGCCTGCACACTGAAGCTCATTTCGCTAGGCTGAGATTCCTGACCGATTTCATCCAGTATGCGAATGAAGTTTGGATAGGTACGATCATTGAAAACAATAAATCCGGTATCGACGGCGTATTCCCGGCCGTTTTCATGAACTGCCACAGTGTTCGTATGACCACCGACGTAAGCGCCCGACTCGAACACTGTTATGTCGTGCTTCGGATGTAATTTGTAGGCCGCGACGTTGCCGGCGATTCCCGCGCCAATAATTGCAATCTTCATGACATCACCAGCGCTGCGGAACGCTTTCCAGTAATGAGGTGTCATAGCCGATCGATTCCGCATATGCCACGAGTCGACGATAGTCGGCGTCAGAAATAGTTGGCGTGCGCGCCATTATCCAAATGAAGTCGCGTTTCTGGCGCCCGATAATCGTCTGCGTGTAATCGTCGTCAAGGTAAACGATTCGATAGTCGGCTTTTATCGGCCAAATGAAACGCATTCCCCAGCGCGCGTTCGAATCTTTATCAGTGACGAACGCTTTCGGATTGTATTCCTTGGTCTTGCCATCGAAACCGTCTGCCCTGAAAGTAAAGTTTGTCGCGATAGTTCCATCATCATTCAGACTGTAGGTCTCTACCGCGTTGTGCGCTCCTTTCTCAAGAAACGTCGGGATATTGGCGATGACGTACCAGGGACCCATGAATCGATCCAGGTCCACGTGATCTACTGTTTTCATTTCAGGTCCTTTCGCAGCACACCCTCCGAGGAGAATAGCGGCAAGGGCAAGGAGCAACGGCCAGCTTCGTATACACATATCAGGACAACTCGTAGCGGATGACGTGGCCGCCTTTGGCGATCGACTCGAGCGCCAACCACTCATTATCGGCGGAATACCAGATTGTCAGCTCCATTTCGGAGGCGGCAAGCTTGAAGCGGGTTGCTGTTACTGGCTGTCCACGCACGTTGAGAATCTCGTCACCAAGCGCTTCGACGCGGATGTCCAGGTACTCGCCAGTTTGCGGATTCAGCAATTTTGACTGCTCAAGAATCCCGTGGTTCCAGTACGCAAATGTCATTACGCAATTCGGTAACTGAACAGGCTCCTCGCCTTTCTCTACCAGAAACCCGGCGCTGCTTTGTGCACCGGACACTTGAAGATACTTACCGTTGGCATTGGTGTTGGCATCAAACCCCACCAGGCAATCGCCAATCCAGTGTTCCGCCGCGCTATGCTCGTATTGATATGCGCTAATGAAAAAAATCTTGTAATTGAAGCTGGCCTTGCTCTGCACTTGCTTCTCGCCGCCCGATTCCGAGACACTGAATACGTGTTTCCCGACCTTTTTATCATTCAGGTAGACATCGAAATCCAGAACGGTGGCCTCACCATCGCTCGCATCGGCCACGGCTGCCGTAGCAAGCGCGGGTCCATACAGGAAGGACAACAGGATAATTAGAAACCTGAATTTCATGAATGAGTCTCCTCAATTGCCGCCGGTTCACGACGGGGTCCGGGAAAAAAGGTATTGGTTCGCCGCACGTAATCCACGTACTCCGGGCGCCTGCCACTGATCG
Source organism: Woeseiaceae bacterium (assembly GCA_022866645.1). GTDB lineage: Bacteria > Pseudomonadota > Gammaproteobacteria > Steroidobacterales > Woeseiaceae > UBA1847. The sequence goes on from JALHUQ010000454.1 coordinate 1,722, forward strand.
TTTTCTCGAGCATCGCAACGCCGGATACTTTGAGCAGCAGGAAGCTCATCAGTAGCGGCGACACGATGCTCCACCAGCCACCGGAGGTGACAGCAAAGCAATAGAAGGCCCACCACATGCAGAACTCACCGAAATAGTTCGGATGACGTGTGTATCGCCAGAACCCGGTATCAAGAACTTTTCCGCTGCTGTCCTTGCGCGACTTGAACCGGGCGAGCTGGTAATCGCCGCCCGCCTCGAAGACGAAACCCACCAGCCAGAGCGCGACGGCGAAAATATCAATCACCGTCAGGGGCGCGTCGACTGCAATAGCCGGTAGTAGCGGCAAGGCGACCAGCCAGGCCAGCACGCCTTGCAATGCAAATACGATGAAAAGGCTCTTGAATGCGAAACCGGGTTCGTTGTTGGCGCGAATCGTTTGATACCGATAGTCCTCGGGTTCACCCCAGTTTCGCGCGGTAATGTAGACCGACAGGCGCAGCGACCAGATCACAACGAGCACCAGGACAAGCAGGCCCTTTAATCCAAGTAACGGAGAATCGAACGCAAAGACCAGGGCCGCGATCAGGAAGAACAGCGACCACAAACTGTCAACGAAACTAACGTCCTTCTTTACGACGCTGACCAGCCAGCTGAGGACTGCGACGACAAGAATCGCCGATAGTGCTGTTACGTAGGGATGCTGGATCATCAGGCGCGCTCAGCAGTCCAGACGCGTCGAGGACCAGGCATACCGTCCAGGTTCTCAGACAACCACATCAGTATCGGCATCATGATCGCCCAGCCAATCGCCAGGGCCAGAAGAGCCGCGAATTGGTTGGTGAGGACTATGCCACCCAGGGCCTGGCCTCCGAGGTAGGATGCCGGACCTCCGTAGAAGCCGAAAAGTGCCGCCAATTTGGGTCTGCCGCGTAGCCAGCGCATTGATACGTTCAAGGTCATCCCAAACAACATCCACATCGTAATGATCCAATAGGGAGCAACGTAGTCGCTGAACAGACCCGCTTTGTAGGTAACCCAGCCAGCGCCGACGAGATAGCTATCAAAGCAAAGACCCATCAGTCCGCAACAGAGAATAAGCAGCACTTCTTCGAACGGTTTACGCGCTGCGCTCAGGTGCCAGGCGAGCGCAAACAGAGTAGCGAGCGGCCCCAACCACGGCATTTGCTGGGCGCCGCCGATCACCGACAGCAGCCAGGCGACCTGGAAAACCACAATGTTGGTCAGCAATAACATTTCAGCGTGCCGACTTCTTGAACAGGTAGTGGCCAACGTACCACTCGCGTCCTTCGTCATAGTCGAATAACTCTGCGCAGGCCATGAAGAAAATTCGCCAGCGCTGCCACCACAGCGAGGCATTCTCCTCGCCGTAGCAGTCGACAAGAACCGGCATGATGGCGCGTTCATTCTTGTCCATGTTGTCCAGCCATGCATTGCAGGTCCTGGCATAGTGCTGCCCATTCCAGTGCCAGCGGTTGACGATGCTGAGGTTCTCGGCGAAGCGTAGCGGCAGCTCTGCGCTGGGCATTATCCCGCCACTAAAAAAATGCCTGCTCATCCAGTCAGCCGGGCCCTTGTCGATGTATTCATACGGCGTCGTCCGGTGACAGAACACGTGCATGAAAAAGTGGCCATCCGGCAACAGCCACTCGTCAATACGACGAAAAAGCTCGCCATAGTTGCGCATGTGCTCGAACATCTCTATGGAAACCACTCGATCGAAACGCTGCTCTGTCGCGAAATCATTCATATCGCAGACAACGACGTCCACATTTTGAATCGACCGTTTGCGGGCCTGGTCGATTATGAACTCACGTTGTGATGTGGAGTTGGAAACCGATGTAACGGAGACGTTTGGGAAATGTTCCGCGATCCAAAGCGACAGCGAACCCCAGCCGCAGCCAAGATCCAACACCCGCATGCCGTCCTCGATGCCCGCCCGTTGCACGGTCAATTCAAGTGCGGCGGTCTCAGCCTCCGACAAGTTACCTTCGCTGTCCCGCCAATAGCAGCAGCTGTATTTGAGGTGGTCTCCCATTACCTGAGAGAAGAAGCTGGCCGGCACTTCGTAGTGCTGCTCATTCGCTACATCCGGCAGCAGCGCAATGGGTGACTCATTCATCATTGCGACAAATCGATTCGTCGCTCTCGCAGCGTACTCGATATCACCGGAATAAATTTCCTTGCGCTTTGCTTCAAGCAGCCGTCGAATGCCGCCCCGTATGACGGAGTCGGGAAGCAGACCTGATTCTGTCCAGCTAACGGCTCGTGCAGTGATGGCGCGCATGGCGGCCTCCAAATTCATTGAGAAATGAATATACGGCCGGCAAATGGCGCCAGCAATGGCTCACAGCTGTTTGTTACATTCCCTTACAAATGGGGCATGCGCCGCGCCGCGCGGCGTCTTAGTCGTTAAACAAGAGAGATTGAAACGGCCTCACAGATCCGCAGAAAAGTCGCTCAGACCAGCGGAATTCGGACCTCAAAACAGGCGCCGGATTCGGAGTTGTCGCGCAACCTGAGCGAACCGCCGTGTGCCCGAGCGACAAGCGTAGCAAGATACAAGCCCAGTCCCGTTCCTCCTGACTCGCGGTCCCGCGACCTGTCTCCGCGGTAGAAGGGCTCGCCGATATGTTCCACGTCATCCTCGGGCAGACCGGGCCCATGGTCCCGGACTGTAAATACAAGATCTGAATCCTCTACGGCGGCGTTCAATTCGACCTTGCCATCTGAAGCTTTTGAGTAACGAAGTGCATTGCTCAAAAGGTTCTTCAATAGCAGCGTGATACGTCCCTCATCAAGACTCGCCCGCAACCCGCCGTCCTGTTGGCTAACTTGAATTCGATCACTGTCTCTCGAAAAAAAATCGTTCAGCAGCTCTTTGATCAGATCACTGATCAGCACATTCGTTCGTACCAGTGATGCGTGTCGGACGTTGAGCCGTTCCGCCTCCAGCAGCGCCGCGACTATCTTTTCCATTTCGAGAATTTCTTCCCTGAGACTCTCCTTGTCTTCTTTTTTTTGTAGAAACTCGAGCGTTAGTCGCATCCTCGACAACGGCGTCCGCAACTCATGACTGATGCCCAATAACAAGGCGCGCTTCGCATCCAGCATACGTTCGACATCAGCCGCCAGCTGATTGATGTCGTTCGCCAAATCTCCCAATTGATCGCTGCGAATATTCGCAATCCGATGGTTGAAATTTCCACGACCAATGTGCGCCGAGCCGTCGCGTATCAGATTGATTGGTCGGAACAACCAGTTGACCGCCGCGTACGCGATCAACAGGAGTGTCAGCCCCATGCCGACAATTAGATAGGTCAGACCAGGGCCGCTGGGCATGTCTGAGATTCTAGGGGTAGAAACGACGATATCGTAATCGCCCTGAGTCATTTTCAGGAGTCTGTGATGTTTCCACTCTGCGAATTCAACACCCTGTAACTCGTCCACCCAGGATCCCGGGTCGTCGCTGAACGTTGGACTCGGAGCGAAATCGAGCTCACTCATTTGCGGAAAGTTCGGATCGGACGCCCAGTCCATATTGGGTCCGGACATTCGGATGTCGACAGGAACACGTTCCGTTATCCCGATCGCCCGCTCGATGCGCGGCGGTGAACCAATATCATTAAGCACGTAACTCACGTGTAGCGACAAATGACCGCTGATCAGACCTCGAATGTCATCGCTGTTGTAGACAATCTGAATAGCCTTGAGTGTGCCGAATACAAACAGGCCACCCAGCAAAACGAATATTGCCAGTAACCGAAAGGACAGAGACCGTGAGAACTTCTTAAGCATTTTCCGCCGGAACGCCGACGAAAGAGTAACCGCGCCCCCAGATTGTCTGTATGAATCGCGGTGGCTTCGTGGAGTCACCCAGTTTTTGCCGCAATCGGCTGACCATGATGTCGACGGATCGAGTCAGTAGCGCAGCATCAATGCCACGTAACTCGCTCAAAATTTCATCGCGTGACAATTTTCGCCCCTGGCGGCGCGCAAGAATCAGAAGTAATTCGTACTCCATAGAAGTCAGCTCAACTACCGTGTCATCGACCAGCACAGACCTCGTTTCTGTATTTATGGTGAGACCGTCAAATAACAAGGTTCCCATTACCGAGCCGACTTGCTCCGCTCGGCGAAGCAATGCCTGCACTCGCGCTACGAGCTCCCGAGGTTCAAAAGGCTTGCCCACATAATCATCCGCACCCAGCTCAAGACCGGAAACTCGATCGATGACGTCGCCCCGGGCGGTAAGCATTATGATCGGTATATTGCTTTTCTTTCTGACTTCCCTGCAGATATCAAAACCGCTCATACCGGGTAGCATGACATCCAGCAACAGCAAATCGGGTTCCGTTCGGGCCAGTTTTTTGAACCCCTCTTCTGCATTGAACGCACAGGTGAGCTTAATACCGTAACGCTCGAAATAAGCCTTGAGTAGCTCCGAGTGTTTTTTGTCGTCGTCAATGATCAGGACTTTGGCCATACGATAACTATACCGGGTGTTGGACGCCTAAGGATCACGCTTTAGCGCGAAGATACTTCTGGAAACAAAAAAAAGCGCTCGATAAGGGGATATCGAGCGCTCCGAACCCTATAGGTTCTTACGGCGTGCCAGGTAATTGACCTAAGGTGCCGGGCAAGCCGGCACAGCGGAATAGTCAATAACCAGGGGCAGGGGCAATGCTCCTTCACTGCCGTCAATTTTTGGATCACGAGCAATCACACCGAGGACTTCACCCCCTGTGAAATTGAGGCCGAGAAGCTCGATTGCAGCTGTTTTCGAGCCTTGCGGCGTTACAATCGCGTCGTACATGCCGTTGGCTATCGACAACACGGGCGTGCTGGCGCCAAACGGTACAGCCGGAATAGTCGGTGTGACCATCGGGTCGCTAATGTCTGTTCCGGCCGCAACCAGGTAGAGATCAACTTCCGCCGTGCTGGGCGAGGCATGCGTGATGCGCAGTTTGGTCTCGGTGAAAACACTGCGTGTATCGCCCGCCAATGGCAATGCAGTGATCGCCGGACTGCCCTGACTCAGGAACCCGGAGACTATTGCAGTTGCTTCATCACCCTGGTTCACAGCAAGTGGAAACTGCAACGCGACGATGTTGTTGTCGGCGTTCGCTGCGATACTGATGGTGTAGTCGCCGGGAGCAGGAACACTGCTGATGTCGCAATACTCGCCAAACGATACGTTACGCACGAGCGCGATCGCCTCGTTTTCAGGAGTGGCGTTCACATCGGCCAGGATATCGACTGCCGGAGCGTCCGGAGAAAGGTGGACCGCTACGACGGAGGCTGGCGTATTTGCATCTTTCAATTGTGCCGCCGTGGTGCCGTCCAGCACGATAAGCGTTACCGGCGAGTTGCCAGGCCCGACGTTGTCAACCGCGACGATCATCAAATCGGCGCCAGCAGGCAGTTCGATCTCGCCCGAGTCGAAAACAGCAGTCTTCGTAGCATCGCCTGCAACAGCAATTCGTATCTGGTAGAACCCGGCAGGAACCTCAAGCCGGCCAGTGAAATCCTCGAAAGCGAGCGGAGTCATCGCACCGTTAACCGGCGCGCTTCCGATCAGGTCGGCGCCGGGTGCCGTCACGTAGACATCGACGGGTGGCGCGGAAGCTGATGCGTGTACCACCTGAGCACGGAAGTAGCCGTCGGCTATACGCTCACCGGAGTTGTTGACGACCGCCAGGGCACGAATACCGTCTGCAACGGTGTTAACGGCAATAACGCTCGCTTCTGTGTTGTAGTCGAGATTGATATTTTCGTCGATGACAACAACATTACCAGCGGGCGTGATTGCTTCGACCTGCACGACGTTTTCCTCAACGACGGCTAGAAATCCCGAACCCTGTGTATAGTCGACGTCCGTAAGTGCTGTCGCCCCATTGACCCAGATATTTACAGCAGGTGCATCCGGTGACGCGTGCAGCGCACGAATCAGCGGAGTCGCTGCGCATTCCAGTAATTCCGTTGACGTGACTTCGTTCGAATCCAGAACGTCGTTCCGGTTCGTGTCCAGGCCGCTATCCAGCGCAAGACCACCACCGAGGCAAACGGCATCACCTTTCGGGATGTCGCGAGTTGCGACCAGCGAGTTGAATCCATCTGACCCGTTGCTGCCATTTGCACCGTCCATACCGTCATCGCCTTCGCATGCGGCGAGGAAGAAGCCTGCAAACAGCAGTGTTGCCAGGTAAGTCGTTTGTTTCATGTCAATCTCCATACGATTAATGTGTACGAAGATGGTACTGACGGCGCCCTGTCAATTCTGTCTGCTTAGGTAACAGTCTGTATCAGGATGTAACTACGGCCAACTTTTGCGCTTTGGCTTCGGGTGCCATGACATCCTCCTCCGCGGCGGCAGGCATTGGCTATCCGATCGCCACTAGCGTACTGTGCGCCCTTGTGATTTTTGCGTCGCTAAGAGTTACAACATTAATTGAAACCATAAGGAACAAAAAATGAAATTACAGCATATGCTGGTTGGAATTGTTTTAGCCGGGTTCGCAAATATTGCGAGTGCCGACCTCGACGCCTGGACGGACTACGACATCAGCTCGACTGTTTCGAACGTCACGACAGTCAAAGTTGATTCGAACATGATCGACAAATACCTCGAGGGAATAAGAACCACATGGGCTCCGTCGAATGATGCCGCCATCGCATTGGGGCAGATCAAAAGTTATAATATTTATGTTAGCGAATTGGCGAATAGCGGTGACTTCAATGTCGTTCTCGTCGTGACGATGGACAACATCGCAGACATGCAGCCAGACAAGGCAAGGTACGATGCTTTCATGAAGAAATGGGGCGAAGAGAATCAGAAGAAGTCCGACGCGGTAGTCGTGACCTATCCGGATATTCGTACGATAACAGGCGAATATTTGTTACGTGAGATTACGTTTAAGTAAACGATTTCGCTTTTACGCAATTTTGAAAAAAACAGGCCTTCCTGATTTATCAGGAAGGCCTTTTTCTCGGGTCGCTGTTGGTCAACCGGCAGCCCCGCCTCCGCGCGGTCGCAATGAACTTAGCCTGCCTTAACGCACAAATTAAGCGACATATGATAATGTCATCATCAATAAAAATACGAAATGGATACACCATGAACAAGCCTCTTCAATTAATCGTAGCGTTCGCGGCCACATTCGTTTTCTTGGCGGCACCGCAGACCGTCGCTGCTGCGGAGTAAATCTTGGCGAAAACACCCTCTCAAATGCTGCCCCTGGGCACCTCGGCGCCGGCATTCAGCCTTGTGGATGCCGACGGCGCCCTGCACTCGCTCGACGATGCGGCTGGCAGTCGCGCCTGTCTTGTGATGTTCATCTGCAATCATTGCCCGTTCGTCATTCATGTGGCTGACGAGCTTGCGCGGCTCGGTCGCGATTGCCAGGCGCAGAACGTGGCCGTGTTTGCGATCAACAGTAACGATTTCAAAAATTACCCGGCCGACGGGCCTGAGAAAATGAAGGAACAGTCGGCTCTG
>JALHUQ010000455.1 GCA_022866645.1 Woeseiaceae bacterium
CAGAAATGGTTACGTCCGAAAACCACCATTCCCGGTCTCTGGCTGACCGGTCAGGACATCCTGACTTGCGGTGTCACCGGCGCGATGATGGCCGGCATGCTGACGACGACCAGCATCGTCGGCGTGCGAAAAATGGCGCCATTGATGAAGCGGATCTATTCCTGAGAAGTCAGAACTGCGTTTCGGCCAAGGTCATCACCGCATCAGGTCCGGCCATGGCCGCAGCGCACAATCCGTTCGCTCTGGGCAGGATGTGCAGCGCGTAAAACCGCGCGGTCATCAACTTTGCCTCGGCGAAAGACTCGTCACCGGACGCCGCGCCATCGACGATGGCAAGCCCCGCCAGCGCCATTTGCCAGCCGCCGACAACGGTGCCAGTGAGCATCAACAGATTAACTGACGCCGAGCCCACCGCATTTGGATCGAGCGATCCGTTGTCGAGCAACCAACGAGTCGCTAACTGCAGTTGATCAACGCCGGCAGATAAGGCCACGCGAACGTCGGCCAGGCGCTCATCCGCCGCGAGTGCGTCGTCGAGCCCCCGCATTTCTGCGATCAGCTCCGCCATGGCCTTGCCTTCGTCCGCCAGGATCTTGCGGCCAACGAAGTCGATGGCCTGAATGCCGGTCGTGCCCTCGTAGATCGGAAGGATTCGTGCATCACGCATGTGTTGTGCTGCGCCGGTTTCCTCGACGTAGCCCATGCCGCCCTGAATTTGTACGCCTAAGGAGGTCAATTCCTGGGCGACTTCTGTCATCCACGCCTTGATAACGGGGGTCAGCAACGCGACGCGACTTTTTGCGGCGGCGCGTTCCACATCATCGTCGGCGTGATGCCACAAGTCCTCAGCACCCGCCGTGTAGTAGGCGGCGGCGCGCATGGCCTCAATTTGTGATTTCATCACGAGCAACATGCGACGAATGTCCGGGTGATGAATAATCGTCACCTTGCCTTTGATGCCCGGTGCATTTCCCTGCGTGCGATCCAGCGCAAAGGAGCGCGCGAGCTGATACGCCCGCTCACTGATGCCGAGGCCTTGCAGGCCAACGCCGAGGCGGGCGTGATTCATCATCGTGAACATGCCAGCCAGGCCCTTGTTTTCTTCGCCGAGCAGATAGCCAATCGCTCCATCGTTCTCGCCGAACGCCATGACACAGGTTGGGCTCGCATGGATGCCGAGTTTGTGTTCAATGCTTGGCACGTAGACGTCGTTGCGATCACCAATACTGCCATCGGCATTGAGCAGAAATTTCGGCACCAGGAAGAGTGAAATCCCGCGGACCCCTTCCGGCGCATCCGGCAGGCGCGCCAATACCAGGTGAATAATGTTTTCGGTGAAGTCCTGATCGCCCCAGGTTATGAATATTTTTGAGCCCCTGATTCGATAATGATCGCCTTCGGGAACTGCCTTGGTCGCCACGACGGCGAGATCCGATCCCGCCTGCGGCTCGGTCAGATTCATCGTGCCCGTCCAGCCGCCAGCCGTCATTTTTGGCAAATAGGTCCTGCGGATATCGTCGGAACCGTGCGCCTCAATGCAGTGAATCGCTCCGCTCGTCAGCATTGGAGCCAGCGTGAACGACAGGCATGCCGACTGCCACGTTTCCGCGGCTGCGGCACCGGCAACTGCGGGCATACCCATGCCGTCGTATTCCGGCGAGACGGTCAGACTTTGCCAGCCATTCTCAACAAATTGACTGTAGGCCTCGGCGAATCCGGGAACCGCTATCACGCCTTTGTCGACAACCTTCGGAAGCGACTTGTCGCCGGGAATATTCAGCGGACTCAAGATGTCAGCGGCAAACTTTCCCGCCTCCTCCACAACCTGATCGACAACGTCCGTATCAAAATCAGCGAATCTACCGAGCTGCAAAACGCGCTCCAGCCCTGAAAGCTGGTGTATGTTGAACAGCATGTCTTTGAGCGGTGCAATGTAATCAGTCATCGGGATCTCGAGGCCGGTTTTCGGGAATTTCAATCAATTGTACTGAGCCATACGGTTGGCGGCGTACCGGAAATAGGGTAGAACTGTGTACGCCAGAGGCCACGCGACTATGTCCTCTTTGACAGAACAATAACAATAAGGGTTTATGACATGGCCATATCCGAGACCGACCACCAATCCGTTTCTGCAAAAGACGTCAAGCAACTCGGCATCTGGGCTGCACTGGGTAGCCTTAGCTATGTGTTCTGGGTCTGCGGCGGCATGGAGATGGTTGAGCGGCTGGCCTATTACGGCGTGCGTCAGGTCTCGAGTCTCTATGCAACGGATGCTGTGTCGAACGGCGGGCTTGGCCTCGCGGGCGCTGAGATTGGCTCCATCTTCTTTTTCTGGGCAATGATGCAGTCCTTCGTGCCGGTACTGACCGGCGGCATTTCGGACCGCGTCGGCTACAAAGAAACGATATTCGCCTCAACGATCATCAAGATTCTGGGCTATCTGATCATGGCCTGGTTCGCCACCTACTGGGGATTTATGGCGGGCGCCATGGTACTCGCGTTTGGCACCGGAATATTCAAACCCGGCATACAGGCGACCATCGTTAAGTCGACAAACCGCGAAAACAGTTCCATGGCCTGGGGCGTGTTTTACCAGACCGTCAATATCGGTGGCTTCATAGGCCCACTGCTCGCCGCACAATTGCGGCAGCTCGATTGGGCGTACGTCTTTTATGCCTGTGCTGCCATCATCTCTCTCAATTTTATTTTGCTGATGACCTACAAAGAGCAGGATAAGGAAGCACGCCTCGAGCATCGCCGTAAGGTAAAGGCCGGTGCAATCAAGGAAGTAAGCCTTTGGCGCGATAGCCTCAAAGAACTCGGGCGACCGATCATGCTCTGGTACATGGTGTTGTTCTCCGGATTCTGGTTCATGCTCATGGCGTTCTGGGATGTCGGCCCCTTGTATTTCCGGGACTGGGTCGATACCAGTGTCATGGTGCATCACCTGTTTGGCGACGACGGTACATCGAACCCATTCTGGATTTTCTTCTTTGGCATGACGCAAGATGGGCAAAGTATCCAGCCCGAGGGCCTCGTCAACCTGAATGCCATGCTGATCATGATGGTCTGTTTCATCGTCGCCGGCTGGAGCGCTCTGATGAGAGCAACCACCTCCATGGCACTGGGGACCTTTCTGGCAGCGGCGACGCTGTTACTATTCGGCGGCTTCAACTATGTCTGGATTATGGTGCTCGCAATCGTCTGCTTTTCGATGGGCGAAATGCTCTCGAGCCCGAAGTGTTCCGAGTACCTCGGCAATATCGCCCCAGCGCAGAAAAAGGCGATGTATCTCGGCTTCAGCCAATTGCCGATCGGCATAGGCTGGATGCTGGAGGGTTATTACGGCCAGGTGCTGTACGCGGATTTCGGCTCCAAGGATACGATTGCGCGACAGTCGCTGCAGGAAGGTGGCATGTCGCTGGCGGATGTCAACGCAGTCCCTATCGGTGAAGCGTTTCAGAAACTCATTGAAATCACCGGGCAGAGCGCCGATGCGCTCACCGCACAACTCTATATGGCCAATAACGTTGGTGGTGCCTGGTACATCATGGCTGCCGTTGGCCTCGTGTCTGCGGCCGGCATGTACGTTTATGGTCGTTGGACCTACCAGCTAAAAGATTAAGATGATCAAGACCATCGTCAAACCTCTGTTAGCTCTGTACATCGTAGCGTATGCACCCGCCGCTAGCTCCGATTGGCGCCAGCCCGACCCGGCCAATCTTTTGTACATGCATCTCCCGGGCGGCGAAGTCATTTTGGAACTCGCGCCGGGTTTTGCGCCGAAGAACATCGCGAATATTAAGACGCTGACCCGTGAGAAGTACTTCGATGGTCTGGCGGTCATCCGCTCGCAAGACAACTATGTCGTGCAATGGGCCGACCCTGCCGAAGATGAGGACAACGCCAAACCGCTGGGTTCCGCCGCCGCGACTGTGCCGCCGGAATTTCAGCGACCGTCAGACGGTATTAAAATATCCGCGATAGAGAGCCGCGATGCTTACGCCGACATCGTCGGTTTCGTGGACGGTTTTCCGGTTGGCAGTGATGGCGAACATGCCTGGCTGACACATTGCTATGGCATGGTGGGTGTCGCACGCGGCAATGCTCCGGACAGCGGCAATGGCACGAGCCTGTATGTCATCACCGGACATGCGCCGCGGCATCTCGATCGCAACATCACCCTCGTTGGTCGCGTGATATCCGGAATCGAAAACCTGACGACATTGCCGAGGGGCAGCGGCGAAATGGGCTTCTACGAGACTAACGATGAAGCTACACCGATCATCAGCGTCCGGCTCGGTACCGATATCGCAGAAGAAGATCGAACAAAGATCGAAATCATGCAGACCGATAGCGCTGAATTTGTGGACTACGTGAAATCCCGTACGTTTCGGACTGAAGAGTGGTTTGTGGAACCAACGGGTCGTATAGAAATTTGCAATATCAACCCGCCAACACGTGAGATCGATTGACGACCATACTGCGCCGTTATTCAGTGCCCCACTTCGTCTCAATATGAATACCGAAAGTTTTCAAAAATGCGCTTGGCAGTATGCCGCCTGCAGAAACGACCACAGCGTCATTCCGAATAGACTCGATTTTGTCGCCGATCGCTATTTCTACCAAACCTTCACTGATGGATTTGACGTTGGACCCTAACAGGACGCGAAGATCTCCACTGGACGCCATCGTCTCGACCAGTTGACGATTCTTCGGCTTGGCGCGGGAAAAAGCATCTGACCGATAGGATATTGTCACCGTCGTCCCGGCCTCGGCAGCGATGGTAGTCGCCGCTTCCAAAGCGCTGTCCCCCCCACCGACAACCAGAACATGTTGATTGAGATACTGTGCCGGATCAATTACCCGGTAGACGACCTTGGCCATCTCTTCGCCAGGCACGCCCAGCTTTCTCGGTGTACCACGCCGACCAATGCACAGTAATACTGTTCGCGTGTCGTAGACGCCCTTGTTGGTGGTGACTGTAAATCCGCCTTTTGGTGACGGCACGATTGACTCGACTCGCTCGCTGTAAGAAATCTTGATGCCGGTCTTCTGCTCGACCTCTCGCCAGAAATCGATCAGCGTTTCCTTTTGCACTTCCTTGAATTTCATTGCGCCGAATATGGGAAGATTCGCTGGCTGCGTCATGACCAACTTGCGACGTGGAAAATGCGCGACCGTGCCACCCAGTTCGTCCTGCTCTACTGTGACGTGCCGAATTTTTGCTTCGGTTGCACCCAGCGTCGCAGCAAATCCCGCCGGCCCCGCGCCAATAATGACGACATCCAGTGGGTTCTGATGGCCCTTTTTTACCAGGCCACCTATCGATACCATGGCCTGTCGACCTTGCTCGATGGCGTTGCGAATCAAGCCCATGCCGCCCAATTCGCCGGCGATAAAGATGCCCGGCACGTTGGTCTGAAAATCCGGATTGACGACAGGAATATCCACACCTCGCCTGGCGGTTCCGAATACCAGGGTTATCGCGTTCACCGGGCAGACATTCTTGCAGGCACCGTGACCGATGCAGTCTGTTGGCCCAACCAGGTGCGCCTTCTTCCTGATCATGCCGAGAACCTGATGAGCATCTTGCTCCGGGCAGGCTTGTACGCAGTTGGTGCAGCCTATGCAAAGCGTGTGATCGATCTCAGGATGCAATGTCGGCGGCTCGATCAGGCCCTCTTCTGTCGCTTTGCGTAAAGAGCCCAGACCCGTCTTTTCCGCGCGCGAATGTCGCTTCAGATACCAGGCGAGAATTGCGATAATCGGAATCGCATACATTAAAATTTTGAAGGCACTAGCCACTTTCGCGCGACCCCCGGACAAGGACGATTTTCATAAGACTCCCATAATCCGCCTATTCAATACTATGTCTGTGATTTGCGACAAGATTTGACCGAATTTCTGCCATTTTCGGGAACCATTCACACTTTATTTTCGTGCTAATGAGTAGAGTCTCTATTCTTAAGGCTACCACGAAGTATTGAGCTGGAGTTTTGATGGAAGTTTCCGGGTATTTTTGGGCTTTGACCATCGTCATGGCCGTTGCTGCATTTGGCTTTATTGCGATGCCGCTCGTTAAGAACAATCGAAAAACAGCGCTGATATCTGTCGCAATTGCTGTGCCTCTGTTAGCGGCAGGAATGTATCTGCAGCTCGGGTCGCCTAACGTCGCTACCAATGGTCACAAGTCCCTACCCTCGCAAAGCTCAAGCGCCGATCGCTCCGGCAATACCGGCGAGCAGAAAATCGGTACCGTTGCCAGCATGGTCGACGGCCTCGCCAGCCGACTTCGGGACAATCCCGACGACGGTGGCAGCTGGTTGCTACTGGCGCGGTCGTACAAGCACCTCAATCGCATCGACGAAGCTATCGGTGCATACGAACACGCCGCAAAGCTCGGACAGTATGACGCCGATCTGGCCGCAATAAGCGGAGGCGACGTCGCAGCGCAAACAGCCATTAGCGGAGGCGAAGTCGCCGCTCCAGCCAGCCCTGCGCAAATATTCGGCAATGTAAAATTATCGCCGGCCGCCAGCGCCATAGTCCTGCCGACCGATACGGTATTTATTTTCGCCAAGGCCGTGAATGGTCCTCCGGCGCCATTGGCCATATTGCAACGTCCAGCTTCTGAATTGCCGATGGATTTTCTACTGAACGACAGCCAGTCGATGATCGCTGGCATGAAGCTTTCGGACTTCGACGAGGTTGTGGTCACCGCGAGAATTACGCGCGATGGTAGTGCAATGGTCGCACTGCAGGGTCTCGAAGCGAAATCCGACACCGTACTGGTTGCCGAGAATCGGCATCTGAATCTGATTATAGAATAATAAACAGGGTTCAATAGCATGATGGAAACCACAGCGCTGGGTACATCGGCGACAAAAGCTCCAAAAGACAGAAGATTGTCGATCACGACACGATCACGTGACGCTGTTTATGGCTATTCGTTCCTGATCATTGCGACGATCGCCGGCTGGCTGCTTAGCGACGAAAAACTCGTCGACCCCACCGAGGGATTCGGCTATTGGCTGGGCATTGTCGGCGGCAGCCTCATGCTGCTGCTGGTTCTTTACCCGGCCGGCAAGAAGTCTTCGCTACTGCGGCGACTGGGCCTCATCAAGCACTGGTTCCGAATTCACATGATCTTCGGGCTCGTCGGCCCCTTGCTCATCCTGTATCACTGCAATTTCAGCGTGCATGCCGTCAACAGCATGGTAGCTCTGTACAGCATGTTGGCAGTGACGATCAGCGGTCTTGTTGGTCGATATTTTTACACGCGCATACATCGCGGCCTTTACGGGAAACGCGCCAATATCGATGGACTACGAGAGGAAATTTCGGATTCGAAGAACAACAGTCGCGGACTTGCGGTTGTCCTGCCGAAGTTTATCGGCGAATTGCACTCCGTATCAGCGAAACTTACAGGTGACAAATTTACCCGCAACATCGGCATAGGGTACAGCCTGTCCTGGATATTCAGGTACTACATGGTGCGACTTCGCTTGTACCTGATAATCAACAAAGAGCTGCGTGAGCAGGTGGCTTTCTCACAAGCATTGAAAAGCAATTCAAAAAGCCTTCGGAAGACTGCGAATCGCTACGCAAAAAAACAGGTCGGTTTGATGCGACAGGTTGCTCAGCTTTCGGTCTATGAACGGTTTTTTTCATTGTGGCACCTGTTTCACATGCCGCTGTTTCTTCTGTTGATCGTCTCGGCAATCGCGCACGTTATCGCCGTACATATGTACTAGGCGAGGCGACACGGCGCATGCAATTGGCAAGGGCTCTTTTACTCGGACTGATGATGATTGGATTTCTGACATCACACGACTCGGCGGCCCAGGATATTGAGTCGCTGGTCATGCCAGGCGAGCTCGTCACGGGACATGCGGATCTTGAGAGCGAGTGTTCCTCCTGCCACAAAATGTTCGACAAAAAAGGACAGCGACAACTCTGTCTGGATTGTCATGAAGACGTGGCCGAAGACGTGGCTCAGAATCGTGGA
The DNA here is from genome assembly GCA_022866645.1 of Woeseiaceae bacterium. Lineage (GTDB taxonomy): Bacteria > Pseudomonadota > Gammaproteobacteria > Steroidobacterales > Woeseiaceae > UBA1847. The sequence goes on from JALHUQ010000455.1 coordinate 8,012, forward strand.
TTTCACGGCCAGCGTGTGGAAGTCCAGACTGACCAATGCGCCTCCTGTCACGACGAACACCACGGTCGGGATGCGCCCATAGTGATTCTGGACGAAGCTACCTTCGATCACCGCTTTACTGACTTTGAATTAACGGGATCGCACAAGGAGGCCGACTGTGAAGGCTGCCATGCGCCGGACCTGAAGCGTCGGGAAGCACCATCGACCTGTGTCGGCTGCCACAAGGACGATGAGCCGCATCAGGACAGAATGGGTACGGATTGCACGACGTGCCACCAGCCAACAGAATGGCTGGAGGCCAAGTTCGACCATACGACGACGGATTACCCACTGCTCGGCAAGCACCTTGAGGCCGCGTGCCTCGATTGTCACGAAGATCGAACTTTCCCGGACCCGCCGACGACCTGTTTCGGTTGCCACGAGGAGGACGACGCGCATGACGGCCGCAGCGGCAACGATTGCGCGTTGTGTCACAACCCATCAGATTGGCACGACTCGAGTTTCGACCATTCCCGCGATACCGATTTTGACCTGTTAGGACGCCATGCCGAATTGATCTGCTCCGACTGCCATTCGGAGAACCCGTTTGAAGACGAAATGGATAAGTCCTGCGTATCCTGTCATCTCGAAGACGATGCGCATGAAATGCATCGCGGTGATCAATGCGACACCTGCCATAGCAGCAGCGTCGCCTGGGATAAGCCGATTTTCGATCACGACAGGGACACGGAGTACAAGCTTCTCGGCGGTCACAAACTCGTAGCCTGTAACGATTGCCATGTTGAACCCATTTTCGAAGTCGAACTCACAACGACTTGCGAATCGTGTCACCTGGACGACGATGTTCACAAGCAGTCGCTGGGCACGCAGTGTGAGAATTGCCATACAGAAGTGAACTGGCAAGACCCGCTATTCTTCGATCATGATTTGTGTCCTTTTCCGTTGCTCGGCGCTCACGATGAAGCTGAATGTGAGAACTGCCACGAAACACAGGAATACAGAGACACCGTAACCACCTGTGTTACTTGCCACGCGGAAGACGATCCACACGGTGGCAATTTCGACGATCAGTGCGGTGCGTGCCATAACCCCGTCGCCTGGGACATATGGACCTTTGATCACGATCTGCAGACCGACTTTCCGCTCACAGGAGCGCACGTCAACGTCGCCTGTGACGATTGCCACCGAAGCTCACTCGCGAAAATGAAATCGACGAATGGCAGTTGCGGCGACTGCCATCGCAGCAATGATGTACACGACGGAGAATTCGGCCCCGATTGCGGCCGATGTCACTCCGCGGACTCCTTTACTGAAGTGAGGTCAATACAATGACCAACCGTATTCTGAAAACGACAAATTGCGGCCTGGTGTGCGCCACGTTAGCCATCATTGGCCTGTTTACGACCAGCAACGTCCAGGCACAGACGACCTTTGATCACTTCAGCACAGGCTTCGTTCTGGATGGCGCGCATATCAGCGTGACCTGCGAAGGGTGCCATGTCGGTGGCACGTTCACCGGAACAATCCCGCAATGCTCCAGCTGCCACTCGCAAAGCAGTATCGTGCAAGCATCATCCAAACCGCCGACCCACGTCGCGACCAATGGTGAGTGTTCGGATTGTCATATCACTGCGGGCTGGACAGCCGCGGCCTTTATGGATCACTCCTCGATCACCGGCAGTTGTATTAGTTGTCACAATGGCGTCCAGGCTACTGGCAAGACGCCGACGCATATTTCATCCAACGATCAATGCGACGATTGCCATAATGTTACTGGTTGGCTGCCCGCCCTTTTCGATCACGCCGGCATCGTTGGCAATTGCGTCTCCTGTCACGATGGCATCACAGCCACCGGCAAGGGACCAACGCACATCCAAACCACGAACGTTTGCGAGGATTGCCACAGCACTGTGGCCTACGTACCGGCGGTTACCGTTGACCATACACAGGTTTTGGGCTCTTGCGGCTCGTGCCACGATGGCTTAACGGCAACTGGCAAGCACGCGACGCACATCAC
>JALHUQ010000456.1 GCA_022866645.1 Woeseiaceae bacterium
ACTGATCAGAATCGTTGCGATTGTGGTGAATTTAGACATAGTGCGTACCCCCCCTGGCAGGCAAATGTTATTGCCATTCACTTGTGGCCCGCGGGCGCCACTGTCAACTAATTCGGCGGTGCCAAGATACATTACTTGGGCTTTGTCTACACCAAGACGCATAAGTGGATGGTGTTTTACCGACATGTGGGCCGGGTTGGAGGACGCGAAGCCCACATTTGGCACGTTCTATGCTTGTGCCGATCGCGACTAACAGCCCAGATCTTGTGAGCCCATGATGTCGGTTATGGGTCGGTAGCAGACCTCAGGCGCGGGATCAGGCCGCTGCCACGTCGATGGCGGCTAACGGCCAGGAACAGACTTCCGCCAAAAAGGAAACCCCGGCGCATGACCGGGGTCGTTGCGTTGAGAGCAGCGGACTGCCCAGGGTCACTCGAGGCTGATGTGCCCCCTGTAGTCGAATTTGAGATTGACGACGTCGTCCTTGAAGTTGATCAGGCCTTTCGCCCCCGCGAAGCCCCCTGTGCCGCTCGCGAGCGGGTGATGGCAGCGTCCGTGGATCTCCTCCGCGAACGTTTCGTCCACGTACTTCGCCGTGACAGTGTAGGTCGTCTCAAATGTGCCGCACGCACCGCTGTCCAGGCAGCCGACGAAGATCTCGGTTCCCGTCTCTTGATACGTGCCGCTCCGATTGAACTTCGATGACTCCACGTACGTGTACCAGCAGCCGTACAGACTCCCGGTGAGTTTGATTGGAGGGTAATCCCCTAGATCGACGGGTGGACTCCCGACCGGCGGCTCACACTCGGTGTCGAACACGCCGATTCCGGATACCTGCGTGGTCCCCGCACTCGCAGGCATCGCGAGGACGGCGAGCAATGATGCAGCCACAGAAAGAGCGACTTGCCTAAACATTGTGAGTCTCCCCTTGGATTCATTTAGATTTGAGTAATAAAGAATCACCGGCGTCAGGCTGATCCTGAACGCCTAAGCGCGAGTCGCGGGAGACCCCCCCCTTTGAGGTCAGCCGATTCGGATTGTTGTTATCGCGGCCTGATGGTGCGCCTGCCACAAATTCGGTGTCAATAGACCCCTGCTCGACCGCTGTCATAACGTAGCAATTTGGTCTGCATTGGGTCGGCAACGGACCTCCGGGGCGGGATCGGGCCAGCCCTCGGTCAACGACTGCTTCCGGCCAAACTTGTACATGATCTCGGTCTCCTGACCGCCTTCAGTGAGATAAACAGTTCCCTTGGTCTGCAGCGGGAAGCGCCTGCGCATAGCGTCTCCTTGAAGTGTGTGATGTGTGCCTAACGGTTGCCCAGGCTCACGGGCGTGTGCGCAGATACTCGAGCTTCTCTTCGACGACCCAGGGTCCATCGGCCTTGGCCGTTTCACTGACGGTATTGACGCGGCCTTGAGGGCCCTCCTCGATCGTAAAGCGCGTCCGAACTCTGTCAGCACCGGTGCCGCGCTCTGACGTGAAATGAAAGCCTTTGGGAATCCGCCGACCTCTTTCGATCATTACACCTCCACGTGCTCCGAACCCGTGATACAGGTATTCACTGCTAGTTTGGTCGAAGCTGTAGACCCCCAGTGATTCCCGAAACCCATTGGCAGTTTGATAGCGTGCCCTGCAGACGATGTGACGTCGACCCTCGGCGAGCCACGAACACGTTTCTCGATAGCCCTCGTGTCCCTTGTTCACAATCGTCCAGGTCCCTTCGTAGAAGGCCAGCGCTTCATGGGGCTCCGAACGCTCCAGCGGCAAATTCGCAGACTCCGGGTTGGCGCCGCCGCTGAATGACGCAAGCAAAGCAGCGAGCGCGACACGTCGAATCGCGATGGCCATCACTTGTTGCATAGTTGCTACCTCGTGCCTCAGTTGGTTTTGCATGCGGGGCCCGACTTCCAATTGGATGGACTAATTGCACAGAAGCTGTCACGCAATTCGGTCCGTATAACACCGTGCGAAGTGGACTATCCTACGCCTCCCGGCGACTTGCCAGACGGCGGCTTTGGGTCGGTAACCGACCTCTCGGAACGACCTCACCGGCTCAACCGCCAGGTCCGTTCACGGCCAGGAACGGCCGTTCGCTGGATTAAGAAACCACGGTGCGAGGCAGAAGTTCTTGAATATGGTAGCGGGCGCTATCTTGCGTCCATAGGTGAATCCGGCTTTGCTAAGCCGTGGCGATACCCGGCCGGGGACGAGCGTGTCATTGGCTCGCCAGGAAAGGCGATGAGCTAAGATGTTTCGACGCTTGGGAGAAAAACCATGAAGATCATGTTTGCGGGCATGCTACTGCTGGGGCTACTCGCGGAGGCCGGACATGCCGGCGAGGTGTATCAGGATCAGGGTTATAAGCTTGTTGGTGGGGTCAACCACTTCTACAGGATCTCCGGTGAAGGCGAGACCTTCATCGTGCTGCATGGCGGGCCGGGCATGTATCACGACGAGCTATATCCCTTTTTCCAGGACTTCGCCAAGACCCGCAGAGTCATTTTTTATGACCAGCGCGGAAATGGTCGGTCGGCTATGGAAACGATCGACAGTTCTAACTTTACCATCGACCTTATGGTGGAGGATCTCGAAGGCTTGCGTCAGGCCTTTGGCATCGACAAGCTGAATATCATTGGGCATTCGTGGGGTGGTCTGCTCGCCATGTATTACACGGCCAAGTACCCATCCAACGTGAAGCGGCTGATCACGGTCGATTCGGCACCGGTCAACACGAGGCTATTGATCCTGTCTTATGAGAATCAGATAAGCCGCTTCACCGAGAATGAGTGGAAATACCTGCAAGGCCTCTGGGAAAGCGAAGCGTATCTCGCTGGCGACCCCGACGTGCACAATGAAGCCATGCGTCTTTCAGAGGGATCCATTTTCTACAACAAGGAAATGATCGACACGTACATGGATGCCGCGGCGTTCAACGCCGACACGGCCAGGAACGCTGTTGCCTTGAATGATCTTTCCCGAGATATGAAGCTGAATATTACGGTGCAGGATGGTCTCTCCAAGATTACTTGCCCGACACTAATCATGCAGGGTACGCACGATTTCATCGTCCCAGAATCTTCGCAATTGGCCCATCAGTTGATCGTCAATTCAGAAGTCGTCTTTATAGAGGGAAGCGGGCATTACCCCTATATTGAAAATCCGGTTGATTTCTTCGCTGCACTAAACTCGTTTATTGAACGGACCCCGTAAGTGGTCTGCCCACACAACTGGCATTGAAGGAGGCTAGTGCCGGCGGGGGCCCTGTATGTCCTCTTCGGGTCGGTAACCGACCCTTCGAGCCGACGGCGATTGGGCTACGGATAGGGTTGCTTGCCGGCCATGAACGGCTCGTCGACTTGACGACCAAAAGCTGACACGCAGAGAGTCTTCGTCGGCCTGGAGTGACGGCGCCCGGCCGCCGAATGGTACTTGGGCGCCTCCGGGGTGCTGCACGGACTGTTCGCGGGTGCCGCGCTGCTTACCGCAGTCCGCGGCGATCGGGTTCGGGGAACGATCATGCTGGTTGTCCTGGCGGCCAAGCTCGCCTGGGAAGCGGCGACCGGCGGAAGCCTGGTGATGGCTGGGACGGCCGGTTACCGGGTCGTCACCGAGTCACACCTGCTCGGTGCCTTGGGTGGCCTGGCGGGCGCCTTACCGCTGCTCTGGCGATCGGCTCGCGGCTAGCAATCGCCTGTTGACCGCCGCGGCACTTGCCCCGGCTGCGGCGCCAACCGGTCGCGCATGACGTTCCGCAGCAGGAGGAAGCTGATCGCGGCCTGCAGCCCGTTTCGAAGGCAGTCAGTGCGCCTGGGCAACCAGCGGCGGTAGCGGACAATGCACGGTGGCGCACACTGCGCGCAGCAGTTCCGCTTCCTCGACGGTCATGCGCTGGTCAAAGGAAATGGTCCTGACCAGCGCCTCGACCAGCGCTTCCTTGCCGCTCGGCGTCAGCCGGTCCAGCCGGCTGAGCGCCAGGTCCAGCTGGCTGGCCCAGTTCGCGTTGCGCTGGAAGTCCGCGACGTGTTTCGGCAGCAGTTGCTGCAGGCCTGCCTCGTAGGCTTGCCGGGCCAGCGCAGGGTCTGGCTGGCCGCTGTCGGCCAGCACGGAGAACAGCAGCTGCAGGTCGTCGCTTGCCGCGGACAGGGACAGGCCGCCGGGCCGAGTACGCGGCTCAAGTTCATCGCGCAGCTGCACCTGGGCCAGCTTGCGCAACGCGTAGGCAAAGACCGGCACGTTGCCTTCGCGCAGCAGCAGCGCGTTCAGCACGGCCAGCAGCCGCTCGCGCTCGCGGTGGCCGAACTGCCGCAGCGCCGGGAACGCTCGCGACAGTACCGGCATGCGCTGTACCGCCGGCAACCGATCGA
>JALHUQ010000457.1 GCA_022866645.1 Woeseiaceae bacterium
CTGCGCCGCCAACCGTTGCGTTGTGTCCATCCATGTATTTTGTGGTGCTGTGGATCGATATGTCCGCGCCCAGTTCCAGCGGTCGCTGGTAGTAAGGCGTCAAAAAGGTGTTGTCGACCGCATGTACTGCCCCGGCCGCCCGGGCAATTTTCGAAATACCGGCAATGTCCGAACATTTCATCGTTGGGTTTGCCGGCGTCTCGGTCAGGAACAATTTCGTGTTATCTCTCACAGCCGCAGCGACGGCCTCGAGATTCGATCCATCGACGAAGGAAAATTCGACACCGAATCGACTCAGAATCTGCTTGCACAGACGGTAGGTCCCGCCATAGGCGACATCGGAAATAATCGCATGGTCGCCCGCGTTCAGAAACGCGAGCATTACGCCTTGTATCGCCGCCATCCCGGTGCCAAAACAGGAACAATCGACGCCGCCCTCGAGGTCGGTAAGTTTCAACTCCAGGGCGCGAACTGTCGGATTGCCGGAACGAGAGTAAGTAAATCCTTTCGACATATAGCCGTCGACCGACGGCTGTACATAGGTAGTTGTCTGGTAGATCGGTGTCAGGATTGCGCCGGTTAGCGGATCCGGAGTGACGCCTGCATGAATCTGTCTGGTGCTGAAACCCATGGTTCTATTCCTAAGTATGGTGGGCAACGAAGTTGTCGCCGGTTGGGATGCAAATAATACACGGAATACCACTATCCGGGGAGTCGTGAACCGATGCGCAAAACCGGCTAGCGAATACCGAGCGGATTGTCCGGGTCGACGCCGTCCATGAACTGCAGGCGGCGGTCGAGGTTGGTGAGCCGGTACACCATCCCCAGCCAGTTGTTGACTATCGCTTTGCCGGTGTCGCCCCAGGTGTTGTGGACCAGGTCTTGCAGCTCGTCTTCCGGAAATGCCGGAATCGGTTTGCCTCTGCTCTTCGCATCGACAGCAGTTTGCAGGAATGTCGACGCGATATCGCGTGCTTCTTGCGAAAAATAATTCTCCGGAAAGCGCGGTGCGTCAACTCTGTCACCGGTGAGGTAACGCGTCACCTCGCGCTTGTATTCCTTGAGCAGGCTCACCGCGTCGTACTCCGGATGACCCTGAAAATAGACTATGCGAAACTGATCCGGGCTTACCGCGAGATGTACGCCTACCCCGTCACAGGAGGCAAGCACCTTAATTCCTGCCTGCTCGAGCTGTTCTTTACTCACATCATTGTAGCGAGAGTGTGGTGCGTCAAACCGCGTGTTGATCTCCCAGGTCAAAGGATGCTCGGGCTCTTCAATATTGTGACTGTAGACGCCCCACTGTTTCTTCGGCAGTGGCGTACGCTCGATACCGTGGTTGAATTTCACCAACGCGTGGGTTGCAAGGCAAGAACAAAGAACGGAAGCGACATTGTCGTTTGCCCACGCAACGATTTCCATCAATGGTTTCCAGAACGGCTCCTGCTCCAGTGAAGGATTGGCGACATTGGCTCCTGTGATGATCAGGGCGTCGAGCCCCTGCTCGCGCAGGCTGTTGAAATCGGAATAGTGCTGCCGGATATGTTGCTGCGCTTCAGGCCCGCGATTCAGCTCCGGAATCGAGAACGGATAAACGAACAATTGAGCGATCTGATTGCAGGCCCCGACCAGCCGGATGAACTGGTGCTCGGTGGCCGCCAGTGCCGCGTCCGGCATCATATTCAGCAGTCCGATATGCAGCTCACGAATATCCTGGTGGCTGGCACGCTCCGCCGTGAGCACGTCCTGACCGCGATCACGAAGGCGCTGAAATGTTGGCAAATCATTGTGTGCAACTAGTGGCATACGCGAAAACGATTCCAGCTGTTCGATTAGGACGGTGCAGTCTACCTAATTTCGGAAGCGGCACATAAAAAAGGCCCGGCGATCGCTCGTCGGGCCTCTTTAGTCTTGCTGGTATGCAAACGGCTTACATCATGCCGCCCATGCCTCCCATTCCGCCCATGTCCGGCATTCCGCCGTGACCAGCTTCGTCTTTCGGTGCGTCAGCGATCATCGCTTCGGTTGTGAGCAGCAAGCCCGATACAGAGGCCGCGTTTTGCAGTGCATATCGCGTCACTTTGGTCGGATCCAGAATACCCATTGCGATCATGTCGCCGTATTCACCGGTTGCGGCGTTATAACCGTAGTTACCCTTGCCCAGAACAACCGCATTCAACACGACACTGGCATCACCGCCGGCGTTGCGAACGATCTGCCGCAGTGGCTCTTCGACTGCACGTTTCAGAATGGCAATACCAACGTTTTGGTCGTCGTTGTCACCCACAAGCTTCGCGATCATTTTGACAGCGCGAATATAGGCAACACCGCCTCCCGGTACCACGCCTTCTTCAACAGCGGCACGGGTAGCGTGAAGTGCATCTTCAACACGAGCTTTCTTTTCTTTCATCTCAACTTCGGTAGCAGCACCAACCTTAATGACGGCAACACCGCCAGACAGTTTGGCAACACGCTCCTGGAGCTTCTCTTTGTCGTAGTCCGATGAAGATTCTTCGATCTCGGCATTGATCTGCTTTACTCGTGCTTTGATATCAGCAGGCTTGCCAGCACCGTCGATCAGCGTTGTCGCCTCTTTCGTGATCTGAATCTTTTTGGCTTCGCCCAAGTCGTCCAGCGTCGCTTTCTCAAGCGACAAACCGACTTCTTCGGAAATAACCTGACCACCCGTCAGAACAGCGATGTCCTGCAGCATTGCCTTACGACGATCGCCAAATCCCGGTGCTTTTACAGCCGCGACTTTTACGATGCCGCGTATGTTGTTAACAACCAGGGTAGCAAGCGCTTCGCCTTCGACGTCCTCACAAATAATCAGTAGCGGACGACCGGCCTTTGCAACGCCCTCGAGTACCGGCAGAAGATCGCGAATATTGGAGATCTTCTTGTCGTACAACAAGATGAGCGGATTGTCGTGCTCAACCTGTTGGCTGGCAGCATCATTGATGAAGTAAGGAGACAGGTAACCACGATCGAACTGCATGCCTTCAACGACATCAAGTTCATTCGCGAGGCCAGAACCTTCCTCAACCGTGATAACGCCTTCTTTGCCAACTTTGTCCATTGCGTCGGAAATGAGTTCGCCGATTTCAACATCAGAGTTCGCAGAAATGCTGCCAACCTGTGCTATAGCTTTCTGATCTTCGCACGGCTTGGACAGTTTCTTCAGCTCTCCAACCATCGCAGCTGAGGCTTTGTCGATACCGCGCTTCAGGTCCATCGGATTCATGCCGGCAGCAACTGATTTCAGACCTTCCCGGAGGATAGCCTGGGCAAGAACTGTAGCCGTTGTCGTTCCGTCACCAGCGATGTCAGACGTCTGTGAAGCAACTTCCTTCACCATCTGCGCACCCATGTTTTCAAACTTGTCTTCAAGCTCGATTTCCTTGGCAACCGATACACCGTCTTTCGTGACAGTCGGCGCGCCAAAGCTCTTATCGAGCACGACGTTACGGCCTTTAGGACCCAGGGTCACTTTTACCGCATTCGCGAGAACGTTCACGCCAGCAAACATCTTCTGCCGTGCGTCATCGCCAAATCGTACTTCTTTAGCAGCCATTATTTAATCCTCTTTACTTTTCGATAACCGCCATGATGTCGTCTTCCTTCATCACGAGCAGTTCTTCACCATCGACCTTGACCTCTGTTCCGGCGTATTTGCCGAACAGGACCTGGTCACCAACTTTGACGTCGAGAGGACGAATGTCGCCGTTCTCGAGTATTTTGCCTTTGCCTGCGGCTACAACTTTGCCCTTGATGGGTTTTTCAGCTGCAGCGTCAGGAATAACGATTCCGCCGGGTGATGTGCGCTCTTCTTCCATGCGCTTTACTATGACCCGATCATGAAGCGGACGCATCTTCATGGTACTATTCTCCTGTAAATTATTGATTTATAACCGATTTATGACGGTTTTCCCGACCGACCATTATTAGCACTCAGTCGGAAGAGTGCTAATAATAGGCATGGCGCCAGAGATTTCAAGTGACAAAATTTGACCTGGGTCGCTGACATCATCGAACAAAGGCGTAACATTCCTGATTCCGGGCAGGTCCTCCTCACAGAACTGGCACATATAACCTCAGCAGAGCTCTATGACTTTGATCCAAAAAACTTTTTTCGCGACTATTTTTCTTTTCCTGGCCGCGGCCGCGGGGGCTGCCGATGATCGCCCCGCTCCGCCACGGGAGGTCTTTCATTTCGTCGTCAATGATGGCGGCGACGCGCTGGAAATTGACTGGGCAGTCGAAGACGGCGCCTATATGTACCGCGACGAATTCAAGTTCGCGGTCAACGACGCTGCTATCGTGCTTGGTGAGACCAAACTGCCTGACGGCGAGGTACACAACGACGAATATTTTGGCGAGCAGGTCGTTTATCGCGGCAATTTCTACGTACGCATCCCGTATACCATCGAGGGCGCCAAGCCGGCTTCGCTCGAACTGACGATCGACAGCCGTGGCTGTCTCGACTCGGGCTATTGCTACATGCCGCAAAGCTGGATTGAGACCGTCAAGCTCAAGAAGGCGGGAAGCGAAAAGAAACTGAGTCTCGCCAGCCTCTCCGGCAATTCAATCGAAGATGCATTGCCCGCTGATGAGGTGTTCATTCCGGATGCATTTGCAGTCGATGGCAACACCATCGAATTGGGAATTCGGCTGCTACCGGATTACTACTTGTACAAGAGCAAGATCTCAGTTCGCTCGCTGAACGACAATGCAAAGGCCGGACAGCTGGATTTGCCGAAGGGCAAAGTGAAAACGGACGAGTGGCTGGGCGAGCAGGAAGTCTATTTTGACGAAGTCTTCGGCAAGCTTGCCATTGCACGTGCAACACCCGAGGCGATGGATCTCGATATCGAACTCAACTATCAGGGCTGCAAGGTTGACGGTATTTGCTATTTGCCGGTGAGCAAGGTGTTAACCGTGAGCCTTCCGGCGGCAACAACGACCACAGATCTTTCCAAGATCCCCGATCCGAACCTGCCTGTATCCGAGCAGGCACGACTCGCACAAATTATTACGGGCTCCAGTATATGGGTCGCCGCGGGTCTGTTTTTCCTCGCGGGTCTCGGGCTTGCCTTTACACCCTGTGTATTGCCAATGGTGCCAATACTCTCAGGCATTATTGCGGGTGACGGTGACAACGTTAGCTCGATGCGCGGCTTTACGCTGGCGCTTAGCTACGTGATGGGCATGGCAATCGTCTACACCGGAGCCGGCATCGCCGCCGCCGCGCTCGGCCTGCAATTGCAGGCCACCTTCAATCAGCCGTGGATACTGGTGTTGTTCGCCGGACTGTTTGTATTTCTCGCACTCGGTATGTTTGGCGCTTACGACTTGCAAATGCCCAGTAGCATTCAGAGTAAGTTATCTGGCGTCAGCGGAAACCAGAAAAGTGGCACGATGATCGGCGCATTCGTGATGGGCGCATTGTCCTCTCTGATCGTGACCGCCTGCGTTGCACCTGCGTTGATCGCCGCTCTCACTGTCATCGCTCAAACAGGCGACATGCTGCGTGGAGGAAGTGCGCTGTTTGCGATGAGTCTTGGCATGGGCGCCCCACTACTCGCGGTAGGCGCCGCACAAGGGAAACTACTGCCCAAAGCTGGCGGGTGGATGGTCGCCGTCAAAAATGCCTTTGGCTTCATGATGCTGGGACTCGCGATCTGGATGCTGTCGCGGATCTTGCCGGGAGCGCTAACGATGCTGCTATGGGCAATCCTTATTTTTATGAGTGGTGTTTTCCTGGGCGGGCTCACGACGCTGACGAGCGAATCCGGCGTAAAACAAAAACTCGGCAAAGGCTTTGGATTTCTTGCCATCATCTACGGCGTCATCTTGCTGCTCGGCTCGCTGACCGGTGGCAGCAATCCGCTGCAACCGCTGGCGAGCGTTAACGTCGGCAGCAGTACCGCTGTCGCGGAGGCCGAGCACGAATTGCCGTTTCAACGCATCAAA
>JALHUQ010000458.1 GCA_022866645.1 Woeseiaceae bacterium
CCGTCTTGTGTTCCCGGAATGTGCAACGTCAGGGTGTTATTCGCAGGCCCGCGATTCTTAATCGTGATATTCCATTGTGCCGATTGTGTAGGGCGGGGTGTTAGGTACGTCCTCGATATCGATGCGGACTCTTGCCTCTCTTGAATAGGCAGTGCCATCAAAGGCGCGATACTTGAACTCATCCTTGTTCTTGTTGTTACCGTTGTGCGTGTACGAAAACGTACCGTCATCATTCAGCTGGACGAATCCTTCTTTCGGCTCCCCGGTTAGCTGTGCGCTTAATTTGTCGCCTTCAATATCGAAGTCATTTTGCAGAACACTTGAGGCGCCATCCTGCAAAACCGTTACGGTTCCGCCCCGCGTTACCAGCGCCTGATCGTCACGCGCAAATGGCGCCCAACCGGCAGCCCGGACGCTGCTGGCAACGGCCAGCGCGAGCAATAAAAGGAGCAAAGAAAAGCCGGTGCGATAGCCGCCGGGCCGGACTGCTGTGGGAGATACTGGCAAAACGCCACCCCTGATAGTTATTTTGGTTGGGAGCGCTCGTCACATATTAGCGCATCGCAGGGACCGACAGAAGGCCCGGCAAAGTGGTTTTATTATGGTAAATCACCGCTTTGTGCGCTTTTTCTCCAGCAATTGCTGAGAACCTGAGACTCCCCGGATCGACTCGCGGTTTTGCCTTTCGTCTGCTTGTCGGCGTTATTCGTGCATCCGCCATTCGGGCATGTAGGAAAGGCCGAGGCTGACGATGCGCGAGATGAACGCTTCGTAGTCGATCCCGATCGCTCTGGCGGATTCAGCAAGGTCCTCACCGTTAGTCAGATCAGGATTTGCGTTCGCCTCGAGCAGAAACACGCTGCCGTCGTCACGCATGCGAAAATCCAGCCGGGCATAGCCGCTCATGTGCAAAGCGCGGTAGATTCGTTTGGCGAGCCGAACGAAGCGGTCGGCCTCGCCCTCGCTGAGACCCTGCGCCATTCCCGTCGTAATGCCGTGCTTCTCCTGGTAGGTGCGATTCCACTTCATTCTTCGCGTGGCGATACCGGATTGCACTTCGGACATGGTGCCAAAGTTCAGCTCCCAGACGGGCAACGCCGTAAGCCGCGTGTTGCCGAACACGCCGATGTACAATTCCCGGCCATCGATATATTCCTCGACCAGTGCGTCGCTTTGCACGCGGTCGTGGATGAACGTCACGCGCTCGCGGAGACTCGCCATGTCTGCAACGATTGAGGCCTGCGCTATGCCGACGGAAGCATCTTCCGTTGCTGATTTCACGAATAACGGGAACTTCAGTTTTCTCGGTTCCGCGAAACGTTTGCCCAAAGGAAACAATTGAAATGCCGGCGTTGCAACGCGGTGCCAGGCTAGCACTTGCTTGGTCAGAACTTTGTCGCGTGACAACATCAGGCCGCGCGGGTTACAGCCGGTGTAGCGCTGGCGCACCATTTCAAGATAAGCGACCACGTGCTGGTCGTAAGCCGCAATCCCTGAAAACTCCTCGAGCAGGTTGAAAACGACATGTGGCCTCCAGTCCCGTATTGTTTCGCGCAGCTCTGACAGGTGATCCCCGATTCCGATCGCACGAACGTGGTGCCCGAGGTTGTAGAGCGTCGAGTAGACGTGATACTCGGTGCGAAACAGATCGACCTCCTTTTCAGTGAGACCTTCGATACTCTCCGGTGGAACGAGTTGTTCGTGCGTCATGAGCAGAATGCGATAGCGTTTCATAATGCGTAGTTTTCCCTGTTCCGCCTGAGAACATCAAGCACGATCCGTTCATGCAGGCGCACGACCGGCCGCTTCGCATCGCGCCGCGGGCCGCGCAGCACGAGGTCGAGTTGGCGCGCGCGCAATGTCACGGCGCGAATAGCGTGGTCCACGAAGTAGGGGTGCAGTCTTGCGCGGCGCTCGAGCAGGCGCCTGAGCTGCGGTTCAATTTCGCGTACGAAACGACTGGCCGCGATCGCGTAAGGCCGTTCGGCGCGCGGCGCGAATACTTCGGCCATCCACCGGTCATAGCGGCATTCCGTGCCGCCGTAGCGTTGCTTGCGGACGCGATAGTGATCGCCGAGCGTCTGCTCGAGTTGTGCCAGCGGATCGACCACGGACCGGTCGCGATGCCTGGGCGTCTGCATCGCGATCTCTTCGATGACGTCGTCGACAAATTCGAGTTTGTGAATTGCCGGCCAGTCAGCATAGTCGCGTCGCCAGCGGGCTTTGGGTTGCATCCAGACCGCAAAAGACTCCGCGAAGTCCTCCGTCGGGTGACTCTGCGCATACCAGTGCCCGAGATGCAGCACATGACGACGACTGCTCGGCCGTGGCGCATAGTCGTCCGGATACGGTGCGGAGGCGCGACCGAATACCTGCCGCCAGTCAGCGCGCCGCCGCAGCGCATACGCGTTATCGATCGCGTGCCCGGTTTCGTGGCGCAATATCCGCATGCGCCATTTCCTGCTGCCGCCTTCCACTTCGCCCATGATATTGCGTTCGAGCCGGCGCAGCCGCGGATGCGCGAGGTAGAACGGAATGGCAAAGCCAGGGATGCCATCCGGGGAAAACCACTCGGTCGACAACCAGACATGCGGCCGAAACCGGATGCCCCGACGTTCCAGTTCGTCGCGGAGTCGCGCAACGTCTGGCCACACCAGGCTGTCCCGCAAGCGCAGGCGCAGGCTGCTGAAGCGCAGCTTCAGCAACGCGTCATCGTCGTAGTCTGCCCAGCGATACTCGGGTGGCTCTCTCATCTTAAAAATCTCGATTACTCTGCCATCACCCTTTCCAGCGCCGCCGGGTCACGCCAGCGACCACCTTTGAGGCGCAGCGCATAAACCACGGCGATGGCGAGCACCAGTGCGACAAAAGCAAGCCACGACACCCTGGGGCTGAAGTTGAACACTTGAATGATGAAAAACTGCGCGACGAGCATCGCCCAGTGCAGCGAGACCGAGGCGACCATCATCCAGCGCGTGTCACCTGCGCCACGGAGGATACCACCGGATACGAGTATCATCGCGTCAGCCAACATGTAGCTGGTCAGGCCTATCATCATGAAAGCAGACAGTTCCCGGATGGCAGAAAAGTCACCGCTCGGCGGCGCAAACACCTCGACGAGAGGAAATCGAAACGTGATGTAGACAGCCGCGAGCAACGCGGCATAGGCCAGAGCAATCGCAAACGCAGCGACCATGACTTCATTGACACGCGCCATGTCTCGCGCGCCGACGAATCGGCCGATCAGGCTGATGACAGCGACGTGCAGCCCGATCATCGGAACGAAGGAAAGAATGTCCCAGTTGAACACGATAGCGGCCGCGGCACCCTCGGCAATGCCATAGGACTGGAACATGAGCAAGAACAGATTGAATGCAGCCACATTCAGGAACAGTTCCAGTCCGGATGGAAAACCGAGCCGCCAGAAACGTCGCAGAATCTTCACGTCGAGCGAAAACGAGCGCCGCACGCTGAACGTTTCCTGATGTTCTTTACGAAAGTAGAACCCGACGAAAAACAAAAGGGCCAGGACCGAGGCGACGACAGTAGAGATGCCGGCACCCACTATCCCCATCGCCGGAAATCCCATCTTTCCGAAGACCATGACATAGCAGAGCGGTATGTTGACTATCATGCCGAATACGTCGCAGATCATGACCACGTGGGTTCGGCCGATACCGGCGAAGTAAGACGAGATGCAGGTCTTGGCCAGTGTCACAAGCACACCCGACATCAG
>JALHUQ010000459.1 GCA_022866645.1 Woeseiaceae bacterium
AAGAAGCCAGTACCGGCACGGCCAATATCGGCAATCCGACACCGGTAATTCCTTTGGCGAGTGCACCGACGCTAATGGCGAGCATGGCCGAGGCCAGCAAACCCATGCTGATCAGGTTCAAATCCACCCTGAAGCTCTTGCACTCGACAGGGCCGCAGTGCTTGAGAAAGGCTCATTCGTTCGAATTGTGTTCATGTCGGGTCGGATTTTGGTGATGCCTGACTTGCTTAACAAGAATGATTATCTATAATGGCATGCAAACGTTTGCACACTTTTAATTCTACATCGAACCCAAGGCAATCAACAAATGCAAAATAGAAAAAACCCGCTGCCACATACGCTCGGCTGGATTGGCACCGGCCGCATGGGATTTGCCATGGCGAAACGGCTACTGGAAGCAGGTTGCGACCTTAGCGCTTACAATCGCACGCGCGCGAAGGCGGAACCGCTGGCAAAGATTGGCGCAAGTATTGTTGACGTACCTGCCGAACTTGCCGATCGCGATATCGTTTTTACCATGGTGTCCAGTGCGGAAGACCTGTTCAGTGTCGTCTGTGGTGAAACGGGTGTGTTGAGCGGTTCCGTAGCACCAAAGTTGCTGGTTGATTGCTCGAGCGTTTCTGAGGGGGGGTCGCAGCGGGTCAGGGATGCCCTGAAGGAGCGGGGTTGTGAGATGCTGTCAGCACCGGTAAGCGGCAATGCGAAGGTCATCAAGGCCGGTCGCCTGACAATTGTGGCATCCGGACCGGGCCCTGCATTTGCGATGGCCGAGCCATACCTGAATGTGCTCGGTGAAGGTGTGACCTATGTAGGCGAAGGAGAGCTGGCGCGCATGGTGAAGATTTGCCACAACGTATTGTTGGGCGTCGTCACGCAGAGCCTGGCCGAAATCACGGTGCTGGCGGAGAAGGGCGGCGTACCGCGTCATGCCCTGCTGGACTTTATTAACAATAGCGTCATGGGGTCGATGTTCACACGCTACAAATCGCCGGCTTTTGTCAACCTGGATTGGACGCCGACGTTCACCGCGCCCTTGTTGCGCAAGGATATGGACCTTGGACTATCGGCCGGTGCAAGGCTCGGCGTTCCGATGCCGGTTGCGGCTGCTACACGCGAACTTGTACAGCAGGCAATAGACGCCGGCGAAACGGAACGTGATTTCGGCGTCATGCTGGAATTGCAGGCGGCGGCTTCAGGTTTGAAGCTAAAGTCTGAAAACGTCAAAGTTAAAGACGGACTGAGCTAGACCCCACACTGCAATTCGTTAATCTACCGGCCACTCCACTGGCGCAGCTGTTCGTTACTCGGCCATGCGTGACAGGTTTCGCACTGCGCGTTAGCATCGCGCGCGCGGTGGCAGCTGATACAGGAAGACATGGCGGTGATGGCGGTAGCCACGGACATGACTTCCATCTGCATGACATCGCCATGGCAGGCCTGACAATCGATACCAGCGCTCAGGTGTGGCCGGTGACTCCAGTTAACACCGCTTAGCAAGCTATATACCCGCACCCAGCCTATGGCACCCCCCGTACGATCAAATTCCGCGAGCTGTTGAATCGCCGGACTGTCTGTCGCAATCACGCGATGACAGTTCATACAAATCGAACTGTCGGGCAGCGTCATGTTCTCGCCGCCGACGTTGGCACCGACGTTGGCACCGACATGGCAGGTAGCGCAGGGCAAATTCAAAGTGCCAGCATGCTGTGCGTGACTGAAGCTCACCGGCTGCGGTGGCGGCGGCATGGGCGCGAAATTCGGCGGCACATGGTAGTCATGATTTTCGCTGGATGAGGTAGCGGCAGACGCAGCGTAGTCAGCACTATCGAGCAGGAGTAGTCCCGCAAGCAGCGCGAAAAAGCTGGCGGCAATTCGAAGTAATCTCATTTGGCAACGACCTCCGCGATCGTCATACCCGCATCCGCAAGTATGACTGCAGCGGCATTGCGGCCGGGCCGTCCCGAGATCGAGCCACCAGGCTGGGTGCAAGCCCCGGTTTGGTAGAGGCCCGCTATCGGCATGCGGTAGTTTGCCCAGCCCGGCACCGGCCTTGAGTCACCTGACTGGGAAGGTCCGTAATCACCAGCGTGAATGCTGCCTTTCCAGAAAGCCGGATTCATCCGTTCCAGGTCAGCCGGACTCATGAATACGTCCGCCAGAATCTTGTCTTTTGTAAATGTCGGCGCAAACCGTTGCAGATACGCCAGCACACCGCTGGCGACATCTGCGCGCACGTCATCCCAGGAACCCAGTTCCTCTGCCAGTTTGTATGGCACATCGCCGAGAATCTTGACCGTATGAAATCCTTTCGGTGTACGCGTAGCGTCAGCAACGCTGGGCGATACAATTTGTAGTCGCATGTCCTCCAGGTTTATGTGCCCACGTGCGTCGTCATACGAGCTGCGCAAAACGCGTTGCGGAAACGGCAGAATGGTCGATTCGAAGGGCGTAATACTGCCGCCATCAGCGAGCGGGTATTCTACCGGCGCAGATGTCGCCATATGATAAGCAAACAACCCTTCCTCGGGCTGAAACAGCTCCAGGTTTTGCAGAAACTCGTCACCCCAGAGCTTCTGTGGGGCCATATTCACCAGGTGCTTGATGTGAATCGTCGAGACAACGCCCTTGCGTGCCCGGAACTGACGTCCATCATCACAGACAACGCCACTGCACTTGCCAGCTTCTATCAACAATTCTGCGACTGGCATGCCAGTGAGAATTACGCCTCCGGATTCTTCGATGACCCGCCCGAGTGCGGTGCTCAACATGCCAGAGCCACCTTTCGGGATGGGCCGTCCGCCGATCTGGTGGGCAATGGCAGTAAACATCGTGCGTCCGGTGTAGGGATCGCCCCCGGGTTCGGACGTGAACCTCGCGACGGCCAGGTGAAAACTTCGCACATGGTCGTCTTCGAATGTCTGCATGGTCAGGTCATAGGCCGACATCGCATGTCGTCTTTCCCAGAGCGACGGCGTTGCGTTACCTTGTGCCTCATCCCGACGAAACGTCTGCAGCTCATCCACCAGGCGCAAAAACGTATCCGCATCGCGTTTGGAAAACTTCGCGTACTCCTTGTAGGTTCGGGCCGGGTCAGTCCACATCGTCAGGGAAGTATTGTCCAGGAACGGGATGTGCATCACCGGGTCAGGACGAATGTACTCCAGGCCATGATCCAGCAATCCCAACTCGTTATTCCGGATCACCGGATTAGACATTAATAAGCTATGAACACTTGAGCACCAGTCGTCCTGGAAACCCGGCAGACAGATCTCACCCGACTTGCACCCGCCGCCGATTGTGGGTCGACCTTCCAGAACCAGAACACTGAAACCTGCCTTGACCAGATAGGCTGCGGTGATCAGGCTGTTGTGCCCGGCGCCGGCAACGACGTAGTCGTAGGTTTGATTGCCTTGTGCCGCAATGCTCTGTGCCGAAACACTGGTGGCCACTGCTGCGCCCGCCGCAGACTGCAGGAATGTCCTTCTTGATATACGGCTCATTGCTATACTTGTGCCTGGATTCTTGCTTGCTGGAGATTGTGACAACCGACAGAAATACTGTACCGAACGCGAGCGAATCGTTAACGGGTTTTTAATCATACACCGCCGAATAATATATAGTATTGGCAGGACAGCTTGGCGAGCGTTTGTGAGTAACGGAGAATCCTGATGGCATTTAATTTGACGATAAACGGCATGGCCCATGCAGTCGATGTTGAGCCGGAAACGCCGTTGCTTTGGGTCTTGCGTGACAACATTGGTTTGACAGGGACCAAATTTGGATGCGGCATCGCGCAGTGCGGAGTCTGCACCGTGCATATCGACGGTCAGCCTGTCCGATCCTGCATGACACCGGCAGCAGCGGCCGTCGGCCGTCAGGTAACCACGATTGAAGGCCTGTCGCCCGATGGCAGCCACCCCGTGCAGCGTGCCTGGGTCGAGCACACTGTGCCGCAGTGCGGTTACTGCCAGTCCGGACAGATTATGGCTGCGGCGGCGTTACTGGCGAGAACACCCAATCCAACAGATCAGGATATCGATACCGCGATGATGGGCCAGTTGTGCCGTTGCGGCACCTACCAGCGGATTCGCAAAGCAATTCACCGCGCTGCCGAGTTGGCACGATCATGAAAGAGCGAGCCATGACCAGGACTGGCGTAATGATTTCACGCAGAACCCTGATCCAGACCATAGTCGGCGCCGGCGGCGGCATGATTCTTGGATTTCATATCCCCGAAGCCGTTGCGGCAGTGGTTTCTGCCAAGCCCTGGACGACGCCGACTGAGGGTGTAGAAATCAATGCATGGCTCTCCATTGATGCCGACGGTGCAGTGATGATTCGTGTTCCTCATACCGAGCAGGGCCAGGGTGCGCTGACGTCCGTATCTATGATGATTGCGGAAGAACTTGACGTGCCCTGGGCAGACGTCCGTGCGGTTTTCGCTGACATGAACCGCCACGTGAATTACGGAGAGGAGTACATCGTTACAACGACGCATGGCTCGCAACTGGTGCGCTTGCAGCATCCGCATATCATGCAAGCGGGCGCGTCGGCACGTGAACGTCTGAAAGCTGCGGCGGCAAAGGCCTGGGGCGTAGATCGTGACGATGTCACAGCCCGACAGGGCATGCTGACGAGCGGCGATATGAGTGCCCGGTACGCCGACATGGCGACGGCCGCTGCGACGATTACGCTGGATCAGGAGCCGGCGATTAAGACACCGGATCAATGGTGGTTACTGGGTAAACCTACGCCTCGACTTGACGTTCCGGTCAAGGTCGACGGAAGCGCACAGTATTCGATCGACACGCGACTGGATGGCATGGTTTATGCGGCCGTCAAGAGTTGTCCCGTACCCTGGGGCCGTCTCGTGAGTTATGACTTCGAGCGGGTCAAAGACCGGCCCGGAGTCATCGCGGCGGTTGAGTTCAAGGCCGTTGACGGCCGGTCGGAAGCAGCGGACCTGCAAAATAGTGTCGCCGTGGTTGCCGATACCTGGTATCGGGCCAAGACGGCACTCGATTTAATGCCTATCGAATGGGATTTTGGAGCCGCCGGCGACGTCAGCGATGCTACGCAGGCGGCAACGGCGCGACAGTTACACGATGTGCCGGGCAAGGTCAGCAACCGGGTTGGGGCCGACGCCACTGGCATCATCGCCGCGTCCAAACGGGTTGTCAGCGGCGACTACCACCGGCCTTACGAAACGCATGCGCGCATGGAACCCATCAATGCAACGGTCAGCGTGACGGACACGCGCGTTGACGTGTGGTCGCCGACGCAGGATCAGGCCGCGCCATTAAAGATTGTTGCCGATCAACTCGGCCGCGACCCGAAAGAAGTCTACGTGCACTCGGCGTTCATTGGCGGCGCATTCGGCGGCAACGGCGGCGGTGCGACGGCCGTTACGCGGCAGGCAGCAGAGCTGTCGCGCCAGCTGCGCCGTCCGGTCAAAGTTATCTGGGCACGTGACGAAGACATCATGCAGGACAAGCAGCGCCCACCTGTGCATACACGACTGACGGCTGCGATTGGCGACGATGGCCTGCCGACGGCGTTTCATTCTCGTGCCGTGTGGTTTACCAAGGACGCTGCCGAAAGCCATGGCCCGGCAACAGCTGACGTAGCCATCGGCACGATGCCGTACCTCGTGCCGAGCCGGCTGCACGAGCGCCACAATGTGGCGGCGCACATTCCGACTGCAACGCACCGTGCTCCAGGCGTGAATCAGAACGGCTTCATCATCGAGCAGTTCGCCGACGAACTGGCGTTAGCCGGTGATTGGGATCCGCTTGAGTGGCGTCTCGAGATGACGAAAGGTCTCGAGCCCTGGCAGCGCGTGTTGCTGAAGCTGAAAGAGGTTGGTGGCTTCACAACCAACCTGCCGCGTGGCGAAGGTATGGGCATCGCCATCGTCGAGGATCACAACTCGATCTGCGGCGCCTGTGCGACCGTCACGGTTAGCCGACGCGGCGATCTGCGGGTCGAAAAAGTCGTGCTCGTTATGAACAGCGGTTACATCATCAACCCGCTGGGCGCAGCCGAACAGATGGAGGGCTCGGTCTGCTGGGAACTCTCCCATGCATTGTACGGCGGGCTGGAACTGCAGCGGGGACGATTCGTGAATACCAACTTCGATCGATACAAGCTGATGCGCATACATCAGATGCCGGAGGTTGAGGTCCACTTCGCCATGTCGGAAGACGGCTGGTGGGGCGGCATTGGTGAGCCCGCCGGGCCACCGAGTCCGCCAGCGGTCGCGAACGCGATCTTTTTCGCCACGGGCCGACGCATTCGATCAACCCCGATCGCTTCTCATGACCTGAGCTGGTCGTGAAACAGGGCCGATGACGGTGCCGTCAAGTTAAGTTCTCAGCCTAAGCGAATTTGGGCAGACGTCACGTATCACGCTGTAGCACAATTCCAAGACGCAAAAGAACGCAATACGTTTTATCGTGGCTTAACTTGTCAATGCCCTCTACCCGGTCGAGCTTGGACCCGTTTCTATTTCTGAAGCTCTTCGCGGACCAGATCCAGCAATTGTTGCTGGCCAAAGCTGGGCAGCGGCCGGCCATTGACGAAGTACCCCGGCGTCGCACTGACT
>JALHUQ010000460.1 GCA_022866645.1 Woeseiaceae bacterium
GAAAACGGCGGTGCGCATCGCCGCCGTGGAGAGTGATGGCGAGTTGCGAGTGTTGGGCGAGGGCTACGGTGGGCCGTCAAATGTACGCGCCGTTGGCCGGGCGCACGCAGAAATCAATCTTAATGTGGCGGTCGACGCTGCCCATCGCATGGCCGGGACGGCCGAGGAGACGATCGACTATGCCGTACTCGGACTGGCCGGGAGTTCGTTGCCGGACGTCCGATCGTTCATCGACAACTGGGCGGAGCTCCGGGCGCTCGCGAACACGGTCGATATCGTGCATGACGCGGACCCGGTGCTGGCGGTTGGCGCGCCGAACGGGAGCGGTATTGCTCTGATCGTCGGCACGGGTTCGGTAGCTATCGGTAGTGACGGTAGTGGCCGCCGCTCGGTGGCTGGCGGTTGGGGGCACTGGTTCGGGGACACCGGCAGCGGCTTCGACCTCGGGCGGCGAGCATTGGCGGCAGTGGCAGACGCCGCGGACGGCGTCGGGCCTGAGACCTTGCTCGTCGAGCGCATCCTGCAACAGCTGCAAACCGACAATCCGCGCGAGATATTGATGCAACTTGGCCGCAGCGCGGACATGAGCCGGGAAATTGCGTCGCTGGCGCCGATCCTGTTGCGCGCAGCCGAGGACGGTGACGAGGTTGCCAGGGAGATCGTTACGGCGGCGGCCAAAGGCACGGCGCAGCTGGTACGCGCGACCGCGGACAAACTTGGTTTCGACTGCGATGTGCCCCTCGCGATTGCCGGTGGAATCGTGTGTTCGAATACGATGTACCGAGAGACCCTGTTGGAGATGTTGCGAGCGCTCGGAATCGAACCAGGCTCGGTAACGGTTGTGTATGAGCCGGTTGAGGGCAGCTTGCTGATGGCGCGCGAACGGCTGCTCAAAGCGGCGCAAACAAAGTGACGCCAAAAAGCAGCCGCTGGACATGGTTACCGAGTCTCTACTTCGCCGAGGGCTTGCCTTTTGTCGCGGTTATGACCGTGTCCGTGATCATGTACAAGCGACTTGATATCTCCAACACCGAGATCGCTTTTTATACCAGTTGGTTGTACCTGCCGTGGGTCATCAAACCGCTGTGGAGTCCGATAGTCGACATCCTGAAGACCCGGCGTTTCTGGATTGTTGCAATGCAGCTACTCGTCGGCGCCGGATTCGCTGCGATTGCTCTTTGTATTGAGGCGGACAACTTCTTTCGTTATTCACTGGCGGCACTCTGGCTCGTCGCTTTCAGTTCCGCAACACACGATATTGCGGCGGATGGTTTCTATATTCTGTCTCTCACTGACCACGAGCAGGCGTGGTTTGTTGGTATTCGAAATACTTTTTATCGCCTGGCGATGATTACCGGCCAGGGTTTGCTGGTCATGGTCGCGGGCTTTCTCGAAAACGAAACCAACGATGTGCAACTCTCGTGGAGCATCGTTTTTTACCTGCTTGCCGGTGTCTATATTGTCCTGTTCGCCTGGCACAGGCGCGTGTTGCCGCGGCCGGAGTCGGACATCGTCGGCGAGGTTGAATCGTTTCGTGCCCTGCTGGCGAAGTTCCTCGAAACCTTTGTCGCATTCTTTAAGAAGCAGCACATCGGCAAGGTGGTCGCGTTTCTGTTGCTGTATCGAGTCGCGGAAGCGCAGCTAACAAAACTCGCGCCGCCGTTCCTGCTGGATGAGCGTTCGTTGGGCGGGCTTGGTCTGACGACAGCGGACGTGGGATTCGCTTACGGCACGATAGGTGCGCTGATGTTGACGCTGGGCGGTTTGCTTGGAGGATTTCTGGCATCCCGTCACGGGCTCAAGTATTGGCTCTGGTGGATGGTCGCCGCGATCAATCTACCGGACGCTGTTTACGTGGTGCTTGCCTATACGCAGCCGGAAAGCGTGTTGGCAGTCTTGATCGCCGTTGGTATCGAGCAATTCGGCTATGGGCTGGGTTTTGCCGCTTACACGCTGTACATGTTGTATGTATCGCGAGGCGCTCACAGTACCGCGCACTTCGCGATTTGCACGGGGTTCATGGCGCTGGGCATGATGCTGCCTGGCATGGTTAGCGGTTGGCTGCAGGAGATTCTCGGATACCAGAATTTCTTCGTTTGGGTGCTGGCGGCGACGATTCCGTCATTCCTGGTTGTCGCGATGATTCAGCTTGATGCAGACTTCGGGCGGGAGAAATCCGCGGCGTCATAATTCGCGTGGTGCGAACTTTAGTAGTCATTCAAGGTGGAGATTCACAGTGGACTCAATAGTGGTTGTTGGTGGCAATCAACTTTCCGGCACGATTGCCGCGAGCGGATCGAAAAATGCGGCATTGCCGATTCTTTTCTCAACCCTGTTGGCCGATGGCGTGCATCGATTTGATAATGTGCCGGCTTTGAAAGACATCGACTCGACGGAGTTGTTGCTTGCCGCACTCAATTGCGACATCGAACGCGATAGTCATTCGATGCAGGTCGTGGTCAAGCCGCCTGCCAAGGCTGAGGCGCCTTACGATCTGGTTCGTAAGATGCGCGCCAGCATTCTCTGCCTTGGGCCGCTGCTTGCGCGTTACGGTGAGGCGCGGGTCAGTCTTCCAGGTGGTTGCGCTATCGGCTCTCGGCCCATCGATCTGCATGTCGATACGATGCGACGACTCGGCGCTACAGTCGAAATCGAGGAGGGCTACGTTATCGCCCGGGCCGACAAGCTCATCGGCGACAGGATTTTGTTTGAGAAGTTAACGGTCGGTGGCACCGAGAATGCCTTGATGGCAGCGACGCTGGCAAAAGGGACCACCGTGATCGAGAATGCTGCGAAGGAGCCCGAGGTTGTCGACCTGGCCCGTTACCTCCGAACGATGGGCGCCAAAATTGACGGCGAGGGTAGCAGCGTAATAACCATAGAAGGCGTTGATAAACTCACGCCGGGGCAGCATACGATCGTTGCCGACCGGATAGAGGCGGGCACGTTGTTAATCGCCGGTGCGATTACTGGTGGTGCTGTAAAGGTTGAGAACTGCGTGCCGGAGCACCTGCGTTCGCTGCTCGATCATCTGTCCACGTGTGGATTCGAAGTGACCAGCGATGCGTCGTCGATATCGCTTGCAGCCTGCGAGCGCTGGCAGGCCACCGATATTTCGACGGCACCTTACCCGGGCTTTCCCACGGATCTGCAGGCCCAGTTCATGGCCCTGATGACGCAGGCTGAGGGCACTTCGGTTATCACCGAAGGGATATTCGAAAATCGCTTCATGCACGTGCAGGAACTCGTGCGTCTCGGTGCGGATATTTCGCCGATGTCACAGGTCGCTGTGGTTCGTGGCCGTCGCGGCGGGCTCAGTGGCGCTCCGGTAATGGCAACGGATTTACGCGCGAGCGCGAGTTTGATTCTCGCTGGTCTGGTCGCAAAAGGGGAAACGCGAGTGAATCGAATCTATCACCTGGATCGTGGCTACGAGCATCTGGAGAAAAAACTCAAATCTCTGGGGGCGAATATTTCGCGAGTCCGCGAATCTGACTAGCTATATCAGGCTATTCCTCGCGACTCACTGCGTAATCGGATAGCCGAGCTACCAGAAATAGAAACTCGCTCTTTTTTTCATGATCGACATTTCGAGGTATGTCTTGCAGGGGCGACGGGTCGCTCCGTAGCAGACGTGAAGAGGCAGCAAATGCTCCTCTCGCGGGTGGCAGTAGCGCGCAAATGGTGCGTTATCCCAGGCAACCAGCCGCTCAGCTCTCGCGCTCTCATCGAGAGTCTGGCTGGAACAGGTTTCGATCAGCCACGCCTCGAATGCTTCGTTCCGTGATTGCAATTCCGGGGTATCCGGAGTCGCAAAGGCCCGCATATTGTGGAAAGAAAATCCTGAGCCCAGAAGCAGGACGTTTTCGCCGGCCAGAGCCGCAAGCGCTTCACCGATGCGAATGTGTTCGTGCGCGTCAAGACTCTTTACCAGGGATAGCTGTATGCAGGGAATGTCCGCTGCGGGGTACATGAGTAGTAACGGCACGTAGAGGCCATGATCGAAACCTCGAGCGTCGTCAAGTTTTGCCTCTATGCCGTACGTCGTGAGTTTCGAATACACGACTTCAGCCAGCGCCGGTGAGCCGGGCGCCGGATACTGAATGTCGTAGGCAGGCTGTGGAAATCCGTAGTAGTCGTAAATCAATGGCGGTGTGGCGCCATGTGTAATCGTCGCGACCGGTGCTTCCCAATGCGCGCTGACGACCACCACCGCTGCCGGCTTCCGGATTCGCGCCGCAATAGCCTTGAGGTGCTCGACCATTTCCGTGTGGGCTTCATCGCCAAGCACAGGCAAGGGGCCGCCGCCGTGAGAAATGTACAGCGCGCTGGGATCAACCGGGATCTCGGTCATCGTTCTGCCACTAACCCCAAAAACGCTGCGCCGGTAAAGACACCAAGCCGCGCTCGTAGATTAATCCACCTTCACGGTCTTTGGTGATCAAAAGCGGGCCATCGATATCGACAAAATCGCAGAGCTGCGCGAGTACGTGCGAGGGCGCCATCGACAGCGATGTGCCCCCCATGCATCCGACCATCAGCGCCAGGCCTCGATTCCTGGCGGCAGCCGCGAGTTGCAGCCCATGTGTAAGACCACCGCATTTGTCGAGCTTGATGTTGAGCATTTGATAGCGAGGCACTACGTCGTCGAGTTCACCAAGATGCAAACAGGATTCGTCTGCGCACAAAGGCACTATCGATTCGTAGCCCTCGAGTTCCTGATCTTCGCCGCGCGGCAACGGCTGCTCGATCATCAGCACACCCAGGTCGTGTAATGCCGGCCCAAACACCCGCAACTCATCCATGCTCCAACCCTGATTCGCGTCCACCACCAGTCGCGAGTCGGGTCGCGCCTTGCGGATTGCGGCGATGCGCTCTACCGGGCGGTCGTTATTGAGTTTCACCTTGAACAGGGAAAGATCGGCGGCGGCGCTTGCTTTCGCGGCCATTTGTTCGGGTGTGTCTTCGAGGCCAATCGTAAAAACAGTTTCGACAGGATTCGGTGCTACGCCCGCCGTTGCCCAGGCGCTGCGTCCTGATAACTGTGCCTCAAGGTCCCACAATGCGGAGTCGGCAGCGAATCGCGCACCGCCCGGTGGCAGCAGCTCGAGCAACTGCTCGCGATCGGCACCCGCTGACAGTGCGGCGGAGATTTGTTGCAGTTGCGCGGCCATCGATTCGGGCGTCTCGTCGTGATAGTAGACGCCGAGGCCCTCGCCGCGGCCGGTCATTCCATCTTGTCGAATCTCACAAACGACGCACGGAAAATCATCCCAGACGTTATTCGAAATGCGAAACGGAATGATGCTGGGCCAGGACTCCAGCTGAATCGAAACTTCGCGTGTCACGGTGCGAACTTCAACAGGAAGTTCGCGATCGGCGTCATGCCGGTCGCGACCGGATCGACACAGGGGATACCGAGCTCGCTTTGTAATCTGGACAAGTAGGCGTCGCGGTGAAAGTCATCCATCTGCGACGTGTTGACACTCACGCCAGCGCAGAAACACTGTTTTCGAATAAGTCGGGCCATGCGCAAAGCGTCGTCAATGACTTCGTCGAGCTCGGGTATCGGATAGTCGCCACCGCACCCATCAATCTCCATGCGCATTGCATCGTGGCAGAGAACAATCGCGTTCGGTTGCGAGCCGTGCAACAGACCGAGGCTGACGCCCGAGTAACTTGGATTCAACAACGAGCCTTGTCCTTCGATCACATCCCAATGGTCGTCGTCATTGTCGGGAGAGAGTTGCTCGGCAGCGCCTGAAATAAAGTCGGCAACCACTGCGTCTATCGGAATGCCTTCTCCCGCGATCATGATGCCTGTCTGGCCCGTTGCTCTGAAGGTCGACTTGATGTCGCGCCGCTCGAGTTCCCTGTGCAGTGCGAGGGCACTGTACTTCTTACCAACGGCGCAATCGGTGCCCACCATCAGTACGCGCTTGCCCGAGCGTAGCCGACCAGTGCCTACCGGTATGCCTTTTGGCGGGACGCGCACGTCGATTAGCTTGGCACCGCTCTTGCTCGCCGCAGCGACGAGGTCTGGCATGTCGGCAAGTTTCATGTGCATACCTGCGGCGATATCGAAGCCGGCTGCGGCCAGCCGGATGAGTTGCGGAATCCAGTGATCAGGAATTGCTCCGCCCATCGGGGCGACACCAACGATGACAGTTTTCACACCGGCCGCTGCCGCGTCCTGCAACGTCATCTCGGGCAGGCCAAGATCGACAGGACAATTGGGCAGTCGCATTTGCCCGGCGCAGTGCTCCGGTCGCCAGTGGGCTATCCCGGCACCCGTCTTTGCATGGTGCAAGTCGGGGACGTCACCGAGGTAGAGCAGGTAGGGCGCCGCAAGGCTGATTTTCGTTAGTTGCATTCTGGGCCGATCATAGATCACTCGTCGATCACTCGTCGATCCTTACGGCAGGAATATCGTCGCCGGGTGCTCGAGCATTTCCTTGATGCGCTGAATCATCGCCGCGGCGTCGTAGCCATCGACAAATCGATGATCAAATGAGGAGGAGAGATTCATCATCAGACGCACGGCGATCTGGCCTTTGAAGACCATGGGTCGTTCAACCGCGCGATTGACGCCAATGATGCCGACTTCCGGCAGGTTGATCACCGGGGTTGAGGCGATGCCGCCCAGCTTGCCGAGGCTGGTGATCGTGATCGTGCCGCCAGTGAGATCGCTTTTCGTTGCGCTGTTGTCACGCGCGGCTTCGGTCAGGCGTCGAATCTCCGCCGCCAGTCCATTGATGTCCTTCATCTCGGCGTGCTTCACCACCGGCACCTTGAGGCCATCCGGTGTCTGCGTTGCTACGCCAAGGTGCACTGCCTCGTGTTGCAGCAGGACGTTACGATCTTTGTCGTAGGTCGAGTTGCACTGTGGAAATTCTTTCAGCGCGCGTATCAGTGCGAGCGCAAGAAATGGCAATAAGGTTAATCGCTCGGCCGGATTGCTGTTGTTATTGTTGAGGTACTTGCGCAGCGCCTCGAGTTCGGTGATGTCGATTTCCTCGACATAGGCGAAGTGCGGAATTTCCTGTTTCGACCTGGCCATGCGCTCGGCGATGATGCGCCGCAGGCCGATGACCTTGATTTCCTTGACCGCCGTCGACGGCGTGGCGGGATACGCGACAGGCATGCCTGTCGCGTGCGACTTCAGGTAGTTATCAAAGTCCTGACGCTGTATTCGTCCACCAGGGCCAGTACCGGGAATACCGCCCAGATCGATGCCCGCTTCTTTTGCCCGGCGGCGAAGCGCAGGCGATGCCATGACGCGACCGTGGTTGTCGTTGGTCTCTGCCGTTGGCACGGCAGGCGCTGGTACTTTCCTGGGCGCCGTATCGACCGCGGCTGCCTCGACTTTCTCCTCGACGACCGCGATTGCCGTATCGCTGTCCGTTTCGAACACGACGAGCGCAGCGCCGACCGCAACGATGTCACCGGGTTCGCCGGCGAGTTTGATGACGGTTCCGGTGACCGGTGAGGACAATTCGATGGCAGCTTTGTCCGTCATCATGGTTCCGATGACAGTCTCTTCTTCCACTAAATCGCCGACCTTGATAAACCACTCGCCGATTTCGGACTCGACCGTGCCTTCCCCGAGATCCGGCAGCTTGAAGATTAGTTCGCTCATCCTGCCTCCATCACTTTGCGTATGCCCGCTGACATGCGTTTCAGTCCGGGGAAGTATTGCCACTCAAATGCGTGCGGGTAGGGAGTGTCCCAGCCGGCGACGCGCGAGATCGGTGCCTCGAGATGGTAGAAGCATTCCTTTTGTATGGTCGCGGCGAGCTCGGCGCCATAGCCACCGAACCGGGTTGCCTCGTGCGCGACCAGGCAGCGACCGGTTTTCTTCACCGACGTCGCAAGGGTCGCAATATCGAGTGGCGCCAGGGTACGAACGTCAATGACTTCGCAGGCGACGCCGGTCTCTTTTGCTGCCGCTATGGCAACGTGTACGAGCGTGCCGTAGGTAACGATGGTTAACTCATCGCCCTCGAGTGCAACGTCGGCCATGCCCAGCGGTACCGTGTAATGTCCGTCCGGAACTTCACCCTTGGCATGTGAGCCCCAAGAGACGGCCGGTTTCTCCGGGTCGCCATCAAACGGACCGTTGTAGATGCGTTTGGGCTCGAAGAATATAACCGGATCGTCAGACTCGATCGAACTGATCAGCAAGCCTTTTGCGTCATAAGGATTGGATGGCATGACAACCTTGATGCCGCTGACGTGCGTGAACATAGCTTCTGGTGATTGGGAATGTGTCTGGCCACCTCGTATGCCGCCACCACACGGCGTGCGAATGGTGACCGGCGAGAAAAATTCGCCGCCGGATCGGTAGCGAAGTCTCGCGAGTTCGCTGACGATCTGGTCGAAGCCGGGATAAATATAATCGGCAAACTGGATTTCGGCGACGGGGCGCAAACCGTTGACACCCATACCGATCGCGGCGCCGATAATGCCGCCCTCGGAGATGGGCGCATCGATGACGCGATGTTCACCGTATTTGCGTTGCAGCCCGTCAGTGCAACGGAAGACGCCGCCGAAATAGCCTACGTCCTCGCCCAGAACAACAACGCTGGGGTCTCTGTCCATGACAACATCGTGGGCGGAGCGAATGGCTTCGATCATGTTCATGCGCGCCATTATTTGTCACCTTCGATTTCGAGCATGCGCCGGCGTTGCGCCTTGAGGTGACCGGGGACCTCTGCGTACACGTCGTCGAACATGGTCGCCGGGTCGAGCCACGGCTCCTCGGTCATCGTGCCGAACTTTTGCGCTTCCTTCCATGCGACTGTTACGTCAGTGCGTAACTCGTCAACAAGACTTTCATGTTTTGCGTCGGACCAGTGGCCCTCTGCAATCATGAATTGTTTAAGCCTCTCGATAGGATCGCCGAGCGGAAATGTGGCCCACTCATCTTTCGGGCGATATTTGGTCGGGTCGTCGCTGGTTGAGTGTGCGCCACCGCGATAGGTCACCAGTTCGATCAGCGTCGGTCCGCGGCCGCGGCGTGCGCGTTCGGCCGCCCATAAGGTCGCCGAATAGACCGCGAGGAAATCATTGCCGTCAACACGAAGACCCGGAATACCGAGGCCCAGACCGCGGGCGGCAAATGCTCTGCGTTCCCCGGCCGCGGTGCCCTGGAAAGACGAGATCGCCCACTGATTGTTCACAACGTTGAGGATCACAGGAGCTTGATAGATAGCGGCGAAGGTCAGTGCGTGATGGAAATCGGCTTCCGACGTCGTACCGTCGCCGACCCAGGATGCGGCGATGTGATCTTCGCCCTTGATCGCGGATGCCATAGCCCAGCCAACCGCATGCGGGTACTGCGTGCCGAGGTTGCCTGAGATCGAAAAAACATTACCACTCTTGCTGTGGTACATGATCGGCAACTGCCGGCCCAGGCACATGTCGCGAGTGTTCGACAGACACTGACACATCATCTCGACGAGGCTCACGCCTCGGTACATGAAAAGACCCTGATTGCGATAGGACGGGAAGCACATGTCCCCCGGCCGCAATGCCATGCCTTGTGCGATCGAAACAGCTTCTTCGCCCAACGCCTGCATATAAAAGGAGATTCGACCCTGGCGCTGGATTTGCCACATGCGCTCATCGAAGACGCGGTTCAATACCATCCAGCGCAGGCCAACCTGCAATTCTGTTGCATCAAAATTTGGATTCCACGGGCCTTTCGCCCTGTGGTCGTCATCGAGTACGCGTATGAGGCCGTTGCTCAGGTGTTCGATGTCGCGCGTTCGCGCATCACGATCAGGTTTGTCCTTGCTGCCGGCGGGTGACACATCCAGATAACTGAAGTCCGGCTTTTCACCCGGGCGGGCGGAAGCTCGAGGAATTTGTAATCGCGATTTCGTTATCATGCTTGCGTCCTGTTATTTCTTGCCGGCAGCAATCAGTCGGCGCGCGTATTCGTCTGCGAGCTCGTTGGTTGGGCGGCCTGTTTCTTTAGACTCGGCGAAGATGGATTGTAAACGCTGTGGAATCTTTTCTACGTCCGCACACACTTCAACTTCGGAGCTGCCGCCATAATACTCGTGTGACACACTGATGATGCCACCGGCGTTGATGACGTAGTCGGGCGCGTACAAAATGTCGCGCGCAAACAAGCGCGCGCCGTCGGCCAGCGTGGACAATTGATTGTTGGCTGCGCCGGCGATGACTTTCGCCTTGATCTTTGGAATGGTTGCGGTCGTGAGAATGTTGCCGAGCGCGCAAGGCGCCAGCACGTCAACGTCAGCGTAAAGAATCTCAGCTGGCGCGATAACCGCGACTGGCATCGCATTCTTGACGGCATTCAGGTTGTCGCGATTCACGTCGGCTACCAATAATTTTGCGCCCGCGTCGTGCAACAGCTGACAAAGGTGCGCGCCGACGTGGCCGACGCCCTGCACGGCAATCGTCAGGTCACGCACTGACTCTTTGCCGAGTCTTACTTTTACCGCTGCCACTATTCCCAGATAGACGCCCAGGGCGGTCCAGGGTGATGGGTCACCGCCGGCGTTGGCGCCGCTTTGTGGAAGTCCGGATACGAACTTCGTGTGCTGCTGCACCTGGCGCATGTCCTCGACGGACATGCCGACGTCTTCAGCTGTTACGTAGCTGCCACCGAGGCTATCAACGGCTCGGCCAAACGCGGCCAGTATCTGGGGAGATTTCGGTGCGTTGTTGCTGGCGAGAATGACAGCCTTGCCACCACCAAAGGGCAGTTCGGCGACGGCGTTCTTGTAGGTCATTCCCCGCGACAGACGCAGCGCGTCGGTTAGTGCTTCATCGTCACTGGCATAGGACCATCGGCGACAGCCACCGGCTGCGGGGCCGAGGACGGTGGAATGCACTGCGATAATGGCGCGCAGACCTGTCGATGCATCGTTAATGAAGTGCAGCGACTCGTGGCCATCAAACTCAGCGTGACTGAAAACACCCATGCCTCTCCCCTTTGAGGTGCGCATACCGCGACTAATATAGACCTAATTCAGGCGATAAAACTTGCAAAACTTGTCATGAAATCGCCAAAACGTGCATAATCTATGCGCGTAATGGCCGAAAATGGACTAAAAAATGCAAAGCGTTTTACTCGACCCAACCGACCGCAAAATCCTCGACCTGATGCAAACGGTGCCAGGCATTAATGCGACCACCATCGGCGAACGCATCGGCCTGTCACAGTCTGCCTGCTGGCGCCGCATCCAGCGCATGCGTGACGAGGGCGTTATTCGCGATCAACCCGTCATTCTCGATCGTGAGAAAGTCGGCCTGACGACGATGGTCTTCGCGCACGTCAAGCTGACGTCGCACGGGCGCAGCAATCTTTCCACATTTGCTGAGGATGTAAAGCAGTTTCCGGAGGTCATGGACTGCTATGTCGTACTCGGCAGCGTCGATTTCCTCCTGCGCATTGTCACGGAGGACATCAAGGCCTACGAACAATTCTTTTTCGAAAAACTCTCGCAGCTGCCCGGCATCCAGGAAGTGACCTCAAGCATCGTCCTGTCCGACATCAAACACACGACCGCACTCCCCATCTAACCCAATTAAGGTGACAGTGACCATAACTCCGCAGTTAAGGTGACAGTGACCATAACTTGATACTTCCATCAAAAAGTTGTGCTGCGTTAGTTATTGACTCAAGTCATCTTCTACAGCCCCGTAGAGGCAAACCAGCGAGGAAGCATCGGTGCCAAAGTTCCCTCGCCTGGTTGTGCCCGGCTACCCACATCATGTGACGCAACGTGGAATTCGTCGACAACAAACCTTTTTCGATCACACCGATTACCAAACGTATATCGATTTAATCAAGGAGCTAAAGGTCAAGGCAGGGGTGGATATCTGGGCCTATTGTCTGATGCCAAACCACGTTCATTTAGTAGCGGTCCCCAGCGAAAAACAAAGCTTGGCGAGGCTTTTCGGCACGGCCCACCATCGTTACGCGAAACGCGTCAACGCTATTCACGATTGGCGCGGACATTTGTGGCAGGAGCGATTCTACTCAGTCGTGATGGACGAAACACATACGCTTGCAGCGATGCGATACGTCGAATTGAATCCGGTGCGCGCGGGTCTATGCAGGCGGGCAGACGAGTGGCCCTGGTCGAGCGTCCACGGGAATCTGGGGAATACGAGTGATGAACTAGTCGATAAATCGGCAGCGCGCGACATCATTTCCGACTGGCAGAGATTTCTCTCTGAGTACAGTGAGTCAAGCCTGATTGATTCTCTTCGAACACAGACAAGCACCGGTCGCCCAACCGGCGATGATCGCTTTATCAAAGCACTGGAGCGCAAAACGGGGCGCCGTATACGTCGCTACAACTCCGGACCACCGCCGAAGAGTTAAGGTCACTGTCACCCTAACTCGGTGAAGGTTGCTACCTGGAGGGGTTGCTTGGTGGAGATCGAGGCGCGTTTCATGCCGTCGGAGTTGTACAGGGTTGCGATGGTTAGATCCCTGGTCACTGCTATGACGCCGGCATCACCACCCAGGCGCTTCACTTCGTCGAGCATGTCGTTGACGGCTTTGTCGAGGGGCACTCCCGACTTGAATGCGCAAGCGATCGATATCGCACCGCCGGCGCGGATGATGTGTTCGCCGGTGCCCGTGCACGATATCGCGATATCGTCATCCGCCCACGTTCCGGGGCCTATCAATGGCGTGTCACCGATGCGGCCCTCGAGTTTGCCGAAGGTGCCGCCCGTCGACGTCGCAGCAGCCAGTGCTCCCGATTGATCCAGGGCAACTGCGCCGACGGTACCGTGAGCGTTGCTGGTCCGGATCTCTTCCTCCGTAACGCCCACCGGCAACACGTAGTAGCTATCCGGGTTCGTAATTTCAGTGTAGGAATATTTTCTGGCGAACGCCTGTGCGCCCAAACCGGCCAGCAACACGTGCGGCGTTTTTTCCATCACACCGCGTGCAATGTGGATCGGATTCTGAAAGCCAGCCATAGCCGCGACAGCACCGGCCTTGCGACTGGGTCCGTGCATGATCGACGCATCGAGCTCAACGTAACCCGCCGTATTGGGCGCCGAACCGCGGCCAGCAACATACAGCCCGGAGTTTTCCATTTCAGTGACAGCGATTTCGACGACGTCGAGCGAACTGCGTCCGCTCGCAAGCAGCGCTGCGCATTCCATCGTCAGCTTGCGGAGATGTGCCTCGACGGAATCGTAATTGCGGCCCGGCACGGGACCAGCGCCGCCGTGCAAAGCGAGTGCGTAGGGCTTATTCGACAAGCGCATTTTCAGGTTCA
>JALHUQ010000062.1 GCA_022866645.1 Woeseiaceae bacterium
TCATAAGGTGGCGTCGCAGATTCGCGCTTGGCTCGTGATGTCGATCGGTGTGCTTGTGCTCGCCGGTTGCAGTGCAACGACCAAACCACAGCGCCAGGTGGCGAACCTCGAAATCCAGGAAGCGGTCGGGTTCACAATCACCGAAGATGTCCAGGTGGCTGAGGCTGATCGGCTGAAATACTACGAAGCGCTGAATTACCTGCGCGATGGAAGTTTCGAAAGGGGCATCGCGATTCTGGAAGAAGTTGTGCTGGCCGCGCCCATGGTAACCGCACCGAGAATAGATCTCGGCATCGCCTACCACCGCCAGGGCAACCTGAAGGCTGCTGAAGAAAATCTGCTGCAGGCGCTTGAGCTCAACGCCAATCATCCGGTCGCACACAACGAGCTCGGCATCGTGTATCGAAAGACCGGTCGTTTCCTCGACGCGAAACGGCACTATGAGGCTGCGATTGCGGTGTACCCGGGTTATCACCATGCCCGTCGTAACCTCGCGATCCTCTGTGATCTTTACCTGGGCGACCTTGATTGCGCGCTCGATCAGTACGAGGCGTATATGGTCACGGTACCCGCTGACGAAGAGGCATCCATGTGGATTACGGACCTGCGTAACCGCATGGGCAACTAGGTGACGACATGAATCGAAAACTGTATTTGCTACTGATCCTGACGCTGCCAGGGTCGTTCGCGCTGGCAGACGAAGAGGTCGATAAGACGGTCGCCGAAGCACAGCCCGAAGAGAAAATCGAGGCGGCTGAGCCTGGCGGCCCAAAGAAGATGTCCGGCATGTCGATTCTGGGCAATGAAGAGACGCCCAAATCACTGGTGATTGTGCCGTGGAAATCGTCCGAAATGGGTGATGATATCGGGCTGTCCGATACGCTCGAAGACAGGGCGCAGCCTGTCGATAAAGAAGTATTTCTCCGTGAGCTCGAGTACTTCGAAATTCGCTCCGGCGAATAATCCTGTGAACTGGCTCTAAGGAAGCTCAAATTCTTTCGAACATAATCTTCGAACGTGAGCTACATCACCTAATTTATCAAGGCACACGGCTAGTCTGACGGTTGTCCGGCCGTAGAGCCGGGACGTTCTGTTAAATGAGGATTTTGAAATGGACTTTATCTATTCGATTGTAGCCTTCTTCACAACGGGTGGTCTGTTCATGTACCCCATACTCCTGGTGTTCGCGTTTGGCGTAGCAATAGCGGTTGAACGCTTTGTCACCCTCACTTTGATTACGAGCAAGAACCAGGTGGTCTGGACCAAGGTGCAGCCATTGCTGGACAACGGTGAGTTTACCGAGGCACGGGAATTGACCGGCACGGACGAGTCGACGATCGCGCAGGTTTTGAATATGGGCTTGTCTTTGCAGGGCGCTGTTCGACGTCGTGAAGATATTGAGATAGCGATGGAGGAGAGCATGATGGAAATCGTGCCGCGCCTCGAAAAGCGTACACCTTACGTCGCACTGGCATCGAGTATTGCAACACTGCTCGGACTGCTCGGCACGATCATGGGATTGATCCAGGCGTTTACCGCGGTTGCTAACGCAAACCCCGCGGAAAAAGCGGACCTGTTGTCGGCCAGTATTTCCGTCGCCATGAACACGACAGCGTTCGGACTTATGGTTGCCATACCGCTGCTGGTCGTACACGCGATTCTGACCAGTAAGACCGGCGACATTGTCGACAGTCTTGAAATGGCTACGGTCAAAGCGTTGAACGTGTTTTCAAAAAGGGCCCAGCGTGCTGTTGAGGCGTAAACAAAATGGCCCGGAAACATCACTACAAGCGTCGCAAAGGTAACGATTACGAGATCGATGTCACCACGTTCCTGAATCTCATGGTCGTGCTGATCCCGTTTCTCCTGATAACCGCTGTCTTTTCGCGACTCACCATCGTGGAGCTTGATCTGCCCAGCAATGCCAGTGGCGCTGCTCCGCAGCAGGAAAGCTTCAGGGTTGAGGTCATCGTTCGAGAGCCCGGCATCGAAATCAGCAACGGGAACGCAGTCATTGCGACTGTGCCGAAGAAGGATGATGAATACGATCTCGTGGCACTGTCTGAAATGATGGTCGCATTGAAGCAGGAGTATCCGGACATCGATACGGCATCGGTGCTGCTGGAGCCCTTTATTCCTTACGATTATCTGATCCAGGTGATGGACGTCGTCCGTACTGTCGAAGTACCCACTGATATCGAGAATGAGTACCAGCTGTACGCGCTGTTCTCCGAGATTTCTGTAGGAGAAGCGCCGTGAGGAATTCTCGTCGTATCAAACGGATGGGCCGGAATCGTATGAAGATTACGAAGATGAACATCACATCGCTGATGGATGTCTTCACGATTCTTGTATTTTTTCTGCTCGTCAATACGGGCTCCGTTGAGGTGCTTGATTCACCGAAAGAGGTGAGCCTTCCGGAGTCGCGTGTCGAAACCAAGCCACGCGAAACTGTGGTGATCTTTATCAGTCCGACGGAAGTGCTGGTACAGGGGCAACTGGTCGCCATGGTCGATGAAATTCTCGCCGGCAAAGCCAACGTTTTAGACCCTATCGCCGCGCGATTGGCGCAGTTAAAGGAAAATGTTATCGGAATTAACACGCTGACGGTGTCGACCAGCCAGGAAGTTACGATTCTTGCTGACAAGTCCGTGCCGTTCACAGTGATCAAGACCGTCATGTCCACCTGTACCGGCGAAGGTTTCGAGAACGTTTCCCTGGCAGTGACGCAAAGAGGCGGCACTCAAGTGGCGGCGAATTAGCGCCGTATGTATGAAGGTGACAGCGTGACTGAAGATCTTTCAATCGAGGAACACACGCTCCGAGCGGCATTCGAGAAGAGTGTGCTGGAGCTGGCTGGCCTGGAAGAGCGTTTGCAAAGCGCGAGCCATGAACTCACCGCACTCGCCGAAAAGAAATACGAGTTTGAAGTGCTGGGCAAGGTGTGTCGTTCTCTGGAAGAGCTCGAAAAGCTCGGCGCAAGTGCGTTGTTTTGGACTTCGCAAGACGATAGCGAATCGCGCAGTGCAAAACTGTTGAGCGCGTTTCACAAAATTGACGATTATCATGCCGAGATAAATCGCGTCGAAGATCGGCGCAATTCTGTCCGCGATCAAATTGCTGAACAGAATCGACAACTGGACTATTTGCACTACAACCTGATTGATATCGTTGAGCAGCGGGAAACGCGCAGGAATGAATGGCTGGTCGAACGCGATGCCAACGACTTACCTCGACATACTCAGGTCATGCCATGGACGCGCGGCAATGAAGAAGACAACCGTTTCCGCAAGTCTCTGTGGTCTTCTCTTGCAACATCCATGGTTCTGGCCGTAATTATCGGCTCTATCGCGATACCGATCATTGAACGAGAGCGCATCAATGAAGTACCTGAGCGTGTTGCCAAGTTAGTCCAGCAAAACAGGGCACAACCGCAGCCGGAACCCGAGCCGGAGCCAGTTTTTGTCGAAGAGTTGCCTGAGCCGGAACCGGAAGAGCTTGCTGAGACGCTGCCGGAGAAGGTGCCGGAGGAAACCACACCCGTTAGCGAGCCTGCCGTGGCAGAAAACGTCGAGGTCGACACTAAAGAACAGGTGAAATCAAAAGGTATTCTGGCGTTCCGCGACAGCTTCGCGAATCGTGCAAATTTACGGGCCAGCACGCAACTGGGTTCGAATGCGCGGCTTAGCAATGCCGGCGAAAAAGAGGTCGGCCGACCGACACGCTCCATGGTGACGACAAATGCACCGGGCTCAAGTGGCGGCATCAATCTCGCCGACATCAGTCGCGATTTTGGTGGCGGTGGCCAGGCTATTGAGGGCGTGCAGGTCTCTCGCGTCGCGAGTTCCATCGGTACTGGCGGTGGTGATGCATCAGATCGTCCGCGTAGTGGTGGTGCATTCGCCGGCCGCACGGATGA
>JALHUQ010000461.1 GCA_022866645.1 Woeseiaceae bacterium
CGCATTGAGTGCGACGCTCAAGGGTTTGCCCTTACAGCTCGGCAATGCCTGGTTGCCTAAGGGCTTTCAACTTCTGGGTTACGGCAATGCCGACATTGATCTCACTCGCACAGCGGCCGTATGGTCCGGTGAGATAAACTGGCAGCAAATCGACACGGTGCTGCGCATAACCGAGCTGCACGAGCAAATCACTGACGTAATCGTTCCGCGAGCGGAAATGAAGGTAAAACTGATCGATGGTGGTGTGGTTGCAAGTGCCGCGATATCGATTGATCCGGGCGTGCTCGCTGAAGTGGATGTCAGTATGGAGCGGCTTGCAGATGATGCACCGATACAGGGCACACTCAGACTTCAGGGTAGTGACTGGAGCTGGGTATCGGCCGTCATTCCTCAAATAGATCGCCTGGACGGGACCATCGCCGCTTCGGTTGCCGCCGCCGGCCCTCTCAACGCGCCCGAATTTTCAGGAACGGTTGAGTGGCACAACGGCTCGCTATTCGTTCCTGCGCTTAACGTGCCTTTGAACGATATTGATGTGGTCGTGACCGGCGCATCAAGTGGTGCCGCAAATCTTACCGGTTCGGCAAGGTCCGGCGGCGGCACGCTGCAGGTAAACGGTCAACTCGAAAACCTGATGCAGCCATCGCGTTCGATCACGCTGGCGATAAGTGGTTTGGCAGCAGAGGCCATCAATTGGCCGGAATATCGGTTGTGGGCTACGCCAGACGTGAACCTCGTCGGCGATGCGGACGGATGGCGGTTTGGCGGTCAGGTCACAGTGCCCAAAGCAAATGTTGAGCTGCGCGAGGTGCCGGTGGGTGCCGTTACGATATCGCCCGATGTGATCGTCCTTGGCGAAGAACAGGGTGATGCGCGCGCTACGCGTGTTTCTGGCGAGATGCAACTGACCTTGGGCGACAAGGTACACTTTAAGGCCCTAGGTTTGGACACTCGCCTGATAGGCGCGCTGAAGTTGAAGATGATCGACGATCGCCCGCTCGCCATTGAGGGGCGATTGACATTGGTTGACGGTACATTCGCCGCACAGGGACAGAAGCTGACTATCGAGAAAGGCACTGTCTCGTTCACTGGCCCGATCGATGATCCTCTCATTAATGTCAGGGCGGTTCGCGTCATTGAATCGTTGGATGGGGATGTCACTGTCGGACTTCATGTTCGGGGCAGGGCGCAGGATTTGACGACCACTGTTTATTCGCAGCCCGCGATGGCAGACGCGGATGCGCTTTCCTATCTCGTCGTCGGGCGGCCGCTCAGTCAGGCTACAGAGAGTGATGGTAACAAGTTGTCCGGCGCGGCGGTGGCGCTCGGTTTGCGACAGGCAACCCGGGTCACGGATCAGATCGGCCAGGCCATCGGCCTGGATCAATTGTCGCTCGCAGGCGATGGTGGCGATACAACGGCACTGGTTGCGGGCAAACAAATAGACGCACGCTTGCACGCACGCTACGAGTACGGTGTTTTTAGCCGCCTCGGTACGCTGTTGTTGCGTTACCGCATGTCGCGTTCGTTGATCCTCGAGGCGGGCGCGGGTGAAAACCAGTCTATCGATGTGTTGTACCTGATCGAGAAGTAATAGCGATGCGCCGTTCACGATAAGCGGTCTGCTATCGTCGACGAGCGGCAACGCTCCGACGGGCGGTGCCAACGGCCCGACAGACGACTGACCTCCCCGACAGCATTGGTTCAAAATATCCATGCACCACCGTTGTTATTGGGAAGGCACATGAATTCACACAATACAAAAACAGAGTCGGTCGTCAGGTATGAAGTCGTCCGCATCGTGGCAGATAGAGATGATGTCCGCGTTATCAGGTCCAATCTGATGGGTGTCGCTGCGCTCTCGATATCGGAAGATGACGACAAAGGCAACGATCCGTACAACAACACCGGCCAGCACGTCGTTATCAGATTGAAACCGGACTCGCAAGACTAGCGGCAGAGCACCAATCCTGTACGATGCGCGGATGGACTTGACCGCGCATTGGGTAGGTATCGCCGCAATCGTACTTTTCGTTGTGGCGTACAGTCTCGTCATTACCGAAGAGTTCACACACCTTCGAAAGTCAAAGCCCGTTATGCTTGCAGCAGGCATAATTTGGGCGCTCATCGCGTACCAGTACGTTGGCAGCGAACAACCCGATGCGGCGGCAGAAGCCGTTCACGACTATCTTGGAGAGTTCGCTCAATTATTCCTGTTTCTGCTCGCTGCGATGACTTACGTCAACGCCATGAGCGAGCGCAACGTTTTCCTCGCACTTCGAAATTGGCTGGCGCATCGTTCGTATACGTATCGCACGATGTTCTGGATTACCGGGCTGCTGGCATTCTTCCTCTCTCCGGTTATCGACAACCTGACAACGGCATTGGTCATGTGCGCGGTGGTAATGGCCGTCGGCAAAGAGAGCCCACGATTTATTGGTATTGCCTGCGTGAACATCGTCGTAGCTGCAAATGCAGGCGGTGCATTCAGTCCTTTTGGTGACATTACTACGCTCATGGTCTGGCAGCGCGGGCTCGTCGATTTCGGGACGTTCTTCGCGTTGTTTCTTCCCAGCGTCGTCAATTTCATGGTCCCTGCCGTTATCATGTCGTTCGCTGTGCCGAAGACCAAGCCGTCCGCGGCAGGACCTGACGACGCATTGACCATGAAGCGCGGCGCAAGACGCATAATGTTGCTATTCGTCTGCACTATCGCAACGGCCGTGTCGTTTTTTAATTTTCTTCATCTGCCGCCGTTTCTTGGCATGATGACCGGCCTCGCTGCACTCAAGTTTTTCGGCTTCTACTTGCGGAAAACTCACGGATCGAGAGAGTTCGATCGAAAACTGTACGGTGAAATAGGCGACACCTCACCGTTCGATTCGTTTCGTGAGGTTTCGAGGGTGGAATGGGACACTCTGCTGTTTTTCTTTGGTGTGATCATGTGTGTCGGTGGCTTGGGTTTTATTGGCTATCTCGATCTCACTTCGGCGTATCTGTATGGGCAGCTGGGGCCGACCGTTGCCAATGTGTTGATAGGCGTAATTTCATCACTGGTCGATAACATTCCAGTCATGGTCGCCGTTCTGGAGATGAACCCCGAAATGAGTGTCCAGCAGTGGTTGCTTGTAACGATGACGGCGGGTGTCGGCGGCAGCCTGCTCTCGATCGGCTCAGCAGCGGGAATCGCCCTGATGGGACAGGCCCGGGGTCAATATACGTTTTTCACGCACTTGCGATGGACGCCGGCGATCGCGCTGGGCTATGCCGCCAGTATCTGGCTCCATCTGCTGATCAATCGCGGCTTGGCAGCTATGCCCGCGG
Organism: Woeseiaceae bacterium; assembly: GCA_022866645.1. GTDB lineage: Bacteria > Pseudomonadota > Gammaproteobacteria > Steroidobacterales > Woeseiaceae > UBA1847. The sequence continues at coordinate 3,325 of JALHUQ010000461.1, forward strand.
GTTAGGTGCGATCGTCCAGCTGGAGCTCCACTGCAGCCAAAAGATTCCTGATCTCCATCTTGTGGTTTCCATGGAGGTTGGAACGGAACGTGGCACAAGTCATTCTCTCGGCGGACCGAGAAAACGGCTCTGACCCCTTCTCCGTCTGGCGAATGAATGATTTTCGCGGTCATGCCGTCTAACATGTGGCATGGAGTCTATGGAGGCAGACCCTGTCCACTTTTGTCAAAATGAAACGCGGCAACCATGATCCCGCGCGCCGGGTCGCGCCATGGACTTTGGCTGCACTGTTGCTTGCTGAATCATTGCTGGCGCAGGGTGAGACGGAAGTTCAGGATGACCAGAGCCTTTCGGGTGCGTCAACTGCTGCAATAAACGTTTCGCCAGCGCCGATGAACGGCTTCGTCGGCGACATTTCAATCGTCAACAACAACATATTCGACCTTTCAGATCCGGCCGAAAACAAGGCGTTGTTTCGTTTCGCCAATCGTCTGCACATCATCACGCGGCAGGAGGTCATTGAGAGACAACTGCTGTTGCAAGCTGGTGATGTGTATTCGGCGCAAGCGGCCGAAGAGTCGGAGCGGCTACTGCGGCAGAATCGCTATATTCATGAAGCGTCGGTCGTGCCAACGCAGCGGGAAAATGGTGTCGTCGATCTCGAAGTCACAACCACGGACGTATGGACGCTGATACCCAAGCTGCAGTTCTCCCGATCAGGTGGCGAAAACGACCTGGCTATCGGCCTCAAGGAACAGAACTTGCTCGGCACCGGGATTGCGATCGAGTTCGCTTACAGATCCGATCCCGATCGAGACGCGAAAATACTCAAATTCAGCGACCGAAATCTGGGTGGCAGCTGGTATGGCTTGTCGACCGCCTATTCCAGCAACAGCGATGGACAAGATTACGCCGTCGAATTCGGCAAGCCCTTTTATTCTCTGGACGCCCGGAATTCGAATGGACTGTCAGTGCTGGATTACGATCGCGTCGATTCGTTTTATGACCGCGGCGAGGTGTCCTCAGAGTACAGGCATCAGGCCAGTACACTGGCGACGGGCTACGGTTGGTCGACGGGCTTGCAAGATGACTGGGTCAGACGATATTTCGTGGGCTTTGTCTCTGACGAGCACCAATTTTCCGAAACAGCGAATGCGCTGTATCCGCCGGGCCCCGTTCCTTCCGATCGTAAGCTTCACTACCCAACAATTGGCATCGAGTTTGTCGAAGACCGTTATGAAAAGGCCAGCAACTTCGAGCAGATTGATCGCGTAGAGGACCGTTATTTTGGCACCAGAGTGAGAGCTCAACTCGGCTATGCAAGCGAGGGATTGGGTTCCGATCGTGATGCGCTGATCATTAATATGAACGCCCAAACCGGGTTCGGCAGTTCAGAGAAAACCTCCTTAATGCTCGCAGCCGCCCTGGAAGGCCGACTCGAGCAAGGTGAGATGCAAAACTTCAAGGTGACGATGGGAGCCAAATACTTCAGGCGATTGTCCGAAAGGACCTTGATGCATGTCGGTCTGAGAGGAGTTTTTGGAAGCAATGTTGACCTTGATCGCTACGTCGAACTAGGGGGTGATACGGGCCTTCGCGGCTATCCCTTGCGCTACCAGACCGGCGAAAGCGCTGTGTTGCTTACCGTTGAGCAAAGACTATTTACGAAGTGGTATCCGTTTCGATTGTTTCGCGTCGGCGGCGCAATCTTTTTTGATGCCGGCAGGGTCTGGGGTAGCGGTGCGCCGTCTGTGTCGGATAACGAATTGCTGCGCGATGTAGGGTTCGGTCTTCGACTCGGAGCTGACCGTTCCGGGCTCGGTCGCATGATCCATGTTGATCTCGCGTTTCCTTTAGATGGCCAGGACGATATTGACAGTATGCAATTCTATATTTCCGCCAAGAACAGCTTCTAGTTCATGAATAATGGCCATCATCCGAACCATGACCTTATCCGGCCAGCGCGATCGCAATATAGAGGTGCCCTCCCACTCGAATTTCTCTGAGAATAAGAAATTGCGATTCGGCTACGGCCGCCTGAAAGTCTTGCTCGAACTGCGTTGATCGGACGAGCACGATCGTACCCGGGTATTTTCGCAGGTAATCGATAGCTTCGTCCGGGCCGTCCAGCAAATCGACCGCCGTGCCCGTGTAATAGCTGAAACCGCCGCGACGGCCCACGCCGGCCGCGTCTACCATTCCGAACCTTGGTTCAGCGCCGATCCGGGCGCTGATCCATTCACTTTGAGGCTTATAGGTTTTCGACGGGGCAAAAGCCGGAAATACGAGCGCGAGCACCACGATATATATCGCAATATGGGTGCCGCCGAAGCTGAGCAGAGCAGCACCCTTGCCGCCAAATTTCCATGCTGCGCCAATCGCCATTGCGGACGCTATGAAGACTGCGCCAAGCAAAGCCAGCGGCACGGCAATGTTGCCCATGACCTCAATTTCCTGGCTATTTAGTTCGTGCCCCGAGGCCAGCGACTCGAGATTGGGGGCAGCCCAAAGGAGAAAGCCACCCAAGGCAAGAAACACCAGAACAATTGCCCAGGAGTACAGGCGTATCGCGCGTGCGCCTGTACCCGAATGAGCCTCGTCCACTGTTGTGCTGACCTCCGCGAGCCAGGTACTCAGCAAGAGCGCCACCGACGGGAATGCCGGCAACAAGTAAAGCTGACGTTTTGTCGCAGCGAGAGAAAGAAAAGCGAAAAAGATTACGAACCAAAGCAGGGCCAGCTGAATCTTGGGATCACGCCACTTTTCAGAGCGATACAACCACCAGATCGTCGGTGGGAACAGCCATGACCAGGGTGAAAAGTCCAACCAGAAATTTCGCAAATAGTAATACCAGGGTTGGCCATGCCCGCGGTTTTCGCTGGTCAGGAATCGATCGAAATTCTGCGCATAAAACTCACCGAACATGTTGTCCCAGCCCATCGCCTGAGCATTGCTGAGAAACCAGCTGCCATAAACCAGCAAAGCTATAAGCGAAAGCGGTGCAAGCTCCAGTATTCGTCGCCAGTCTCGTTGCAAACCGAGCCATACGACAAGCACCAGGCCCGGCAAAAGCAGGCCCAAGGGTCCCTTCGACAGCATCGCCAAACCGAAAAAAGCGAAAGCCAACATACGCTTCCACAGTTTTCCGCCATCACTGGCCCCCCCGGCATAACTGAACATGCCGGCAGCGATCGAAAGCGTGAACGTGACGTCAGGCCGGTAGCTGTTTCCCTCGTAAACGAACAGCATGAATGTGAGCAAAGAGAATCCCGCCCAGAACCCTGCGGTCTCGCCGAACCACCTTCGGGCTGTGGCAGCAGTCAGGAGAATCGTGAGGATTGCTGCCAACGCGTTTGGCAGGCGCAACGAGAATGCGGACATGCCGCCAAGAATGTGCGAGGAAATCGTGCCTACCCAGTAAACCATGGGTGGATAGTCCACCCAGATTTCGCCCATACGTCGCGGCGACACCCAGTCGCCACTGAGGAACATCGACCGCGCCACCTCGGCAATGTCCGGTTCATCCGGATACCAGACTTCTCGTAGCCCAAGAAACGCGACGTAGAGGACAGCGCCGGTCAGCAACAGAAATAGTGTTCGATGTCGCGTCAGGAATGCAGCAATGTCAGGCATCGATTTCAGCCACCGCATGCGCGACGGCGTTTGCCACGCGATCGACCTCTGCATCCGACATTTCCGGATAGGCTGGCAGGTGCAAAACCTCTCTCTCAGCCCGGGCCGCGTTTGGAAATACTCTTTCGCCATCGAACATCCGGCTGCAGTCCCTCATGTAAAGGTGTTTGCTATCAATACCTCTTCTCAACAATGCGGCGGCGAGCTCCGATGGCTTGTTCGAGAGTATTGTGACGAGCATGAAATTCGAATAATTGTCTTTGTCGGTGGACACCGGCTTTTGCACTGGGATCTTCGTGTCCAACTGTCGAATCAGCCGTTCGGCGTTTGCGGTACGCCGCTTGTTTCGCAACTCGATCGACTGGAGTTGTCGAAGGCCCAGGCGTGCCTGGTAATTCGTGTAGCGCCCCATCTTGCCTTTCAGCGACACCTCGTCGCCCTGGTAGCCCGACGCGAACCGGTCGTTGTCGCCATCGCCTGAAGACGCAAGACGAAGCATCTGGTAGACGCCCAGGTTGAAAAGCAGTGGATTAGTAACGGCCGCCTCAAAGCTGGTTTTCAACAACCTGCGAGCCAACCACTTGAAACCATTACGCGGCTCTTCTGCCGCAAGCTTCCGGAGTCGCTCGCCCACTTCCGGATTGGACAAGGTAACAATGCCACCACCCATGGTATTGATGACCTTTGATGTCTCAAAACTGAAACAACCCGCGTCCCCGAATGAGCCCACTTTTTTCGAGCCTGCTGTCGCGCCGTAACAGTGCGCACAATCTTCGATGAGCTTCGCGTTGTTCGCGGTACAGATGTCTGCAATATTCTGAATCTGGCACGGCACGCCATAAAGGTGCGTTGCGATAACCACTTCTGTGTTGTTTGAACACGCCTCGGACAGAAGCTTCGGGTCCATTCCCAGGGTATCCATCTCACAGTCGACAAACTTCAGCTTGTAGCCCATCGACTTCACAACAAATGGCACGATCGGATAGCCGAACGCTGAGCAAATGACCTCGCCGCCAGGCGCTATGCCCAGGGTATCGAAAAGGAAGCGAAACCCCGCCCGCCCCGACGGAACGGTTACCGCGTCCTTAACGGATATGTACTCCGCGACGGCCTGTTCTAATTGCTGAATGCGACTACCTTCCCACAAGTCACCTCGAATCAGGCTCATGATTGCAGAGCGCCAGGCGCCTTGCGGCAGTCGTATTCGCTGTCTTGGGATGGCCATTTCAGTCCTGAGAATAAGCGCGAGAATTCGCTAACCGGGCAATGTAGAGCAAGGTCAGAAAGCAGTCAACAGAGAGCGGCGCGAGTCATCCCTTATATAATTGACACGGCGCCACCAACTGTTAGATTGACGATCCCATGCCGCATCATTCGATACCCGACGACAAGGTCGGCCGCAATTTCCTGGTGTAACCGCGTGCTCCAGTCACGTCTTTTCGCCTACAGCCGATATTTCTCGTTCCTTCTTCTTGGCGTGATTTCGATCTATGCGTTGTACCGCCTGGCCACCGGCGACTGGTCGGAAGTCAGCAGCTTCTGGGCGAGTCGCGGCGAGATCATTCCACTACTTATTCTAATCTCGGTCATCGACGTTGCGCTGGAGGGATTGGCCTGGGCATGGGTCTATCATCGCTTCCAGATACGGGTATTCGATTCGGTGGGCACGCTGGCGTTTCTGTCCGGGCGCGCGGGCTTACCATTGCCAGCCCAACTCGGGCGACTCATTCGACCTGACGCCATAGTCAAGCAGCGACGCACGCCTATTGCGAATGCACTGAAGGCCGAGGCCGTTGTATTTGCTCTGAACGCAATATCGGTAGTCAGTTTGCTTGGTGGGCTGATCGTGTATCAGATATTTCCTGCTATTTCGCCAATTGCAGTGCTCGCTTGCATTGCGGCGTCAATTTTTTTGGGCAACACGCTGACTAAAATGCTCACAAAGACCCGCTTGCATCTGCCGCTGCAATTCTGGTGGACCTGGCCCACGTTTTTTATCATCCTGATCATGATGGCAGGTTGGCTTGCGCACGGATTGGCGTTGCATTTCGTGGTGCGGGACTTGCCCGGAGAAATGACGTTGTGGGATTCGCTGTTCTTCGCTCCGGGCACCGCCGTGCTCGGCGTCGCGACAGGCTTGCCAGGTGGCATTGGAGCTACAGAGGGGCTACTTGGCGCTACGCTCAAGGTGCGTAGTGTGCCCGTTGAGCATCTGGCGATTGCCGTAGCTGCTTTTCGCCTGGTCACCTTTTGGATGTGGATACCGATAGGCTGGATTGCGATTGCTATTTTGCGAAAATTGTCTCCCGACCCGAATGACCCCATAGCCGAGAACGCCCTATGAGCGACAAGTACCCCTTCACACAAATTAAAGATGAGCTCGCAAAAAGAAAAGGTGAGGCTCTGGATTTCGCGGTAGGGTCCTCTCCGTTTCCGTTGTCACCGGATATGTCCGACTGGCTTAAAGAGAATTCGGTATTGGGCCTGGTGCCGGGCAATAGCGACGATATCGGTGCTTTCGCCTCGGCGGCTTCAAGCTATTTGAAAAAACAGTACGGTCTGGATGTTTCGCCTGAGCTTATTCTTCCGACCGCCGGTGGCCGCGCAGCGATGGGCATTCTGGCGGCTTGCACACTGACGCCGACCGACAGGGTCGTCGTCACGGAGCCGGGGTACCCTGCGTTTGCGCGGCTTGCCGCGCAACGGGGCGCGACGGTAATCGTGAGTCACCTTGACCCGGACAACGACTTCGCACTGGACTTTGAGTACACCGACGAGATCGCGCGTGGATCGCTGACGATGCTGGCCGTCAACTATCCCAACAATCCGACTGGCAGTACGTTGTCGCCGGCCGTTTTGGATAAGTTGAAAGAACTTGCAAGCCCCGGGCTAACGCTCTTCAACGACGCCACGTATGGGCCGCTGGTGTACAACGACAAACCACGCGCGCTGATGTCAGAGACCTTCCCGGCGGGTAGTTGCCCGGACCTTGTGGAGCTGCATTCATTCTCCAAGCTCTACCCGATCGGACCTTTAGCGGTATCGTTTCTTACCGGGTCCGCGGACCTTGTCCATCCCATGGCCACCTACAGCGAGTACGCCTGGTCACCCCTGAGCCGCCTGCAACTTGCCGCGACGGCGAGATGTTTGCAGGACGATGATCGAATAAGGCGATTCAATGAGTATCTTCCAAAACAGCTGGAGTCACTGCGGACAACCCTGGAAGACATAGGCTTCGGTGCCTACGAGTCGAATTCGGGCACCTATCTGGTTTGTGATGTCCCCAAAAGTATCGGCGGTAAGATCGTATCATCGGCACAAAACGCCGCGAGGCTGTTGATGGACAAGTTCGATATTGCGGTTGTACCACTCGGTACCAAAGATCACGCGTTTCTGCGGTTTTCAGCGCTGTATCGTGCAAAAGATCTCGAGCGGCTGGTCGAGCTAAAATCGAAACTTGAGATTCGTTGACGAACGAATCAGGCGGCCGGAGTTTCGATAGCAATACTTTCGACGGAGCGACGAGCAAGCACAGAGGTAACTTTCTCGAACACTGCGTCCACGCTGATGCTTTGCATGCACAGATTATTCGTGCAAGCTGTCACGCGCTGGTTGAAAGCATTCACGCAGGGACTGCAAGCAAGACCGGCCCAAATTAGATGACTCCTGTCGGATCGCGCGCCGAAGACATCGGGGCTCTCGGGGCCAAACAGGGTAACGACGTCGATATCAGTTAATGTCGCGTAATGCGCGGGGCCGCTGTCGTTGGTCACCATGACCTCAGACTCGCTGTAGAGTGCAAATAGCTCCTCTAATGTTGTGTCGCCGGCCACATTGACGCATCGATTGGAAGCCACTGCGCTAACCAGCGTCTCGGCGCCCGGCCGCTCGCCCTTCGAGCCGGTCAAAGCAATACTCAGTTGCGGATCATGGTCGAGCAATCGATTGGCAAGCTCGGCGTAACGCTCATTTGCCCAACGCCGCAGGGGTAACAAATCACCCGCATTCGCATTGAGCAGGACCAATCGCGACGGCTGCCTGCCGCCAAAGCGCTCAGCAAGCATCGAACGAACGCGTGCAACGTCCTTTGCGCTCGGCACGAATACCGGCGCTGGTTCATCGACTACCGGGCTAAATCCCAGTGTCGGTAACTGGCCGCCGTCGACGGAAATTGCGTCGATCAGCATGCGGTAGGTGGCGCTGGCATGCAGGCGAATATTGTAAGCAACCCGGTGCGTCATGAGATCGCCGCGGTAGCCGGCTTCGCCCGAATAAGAATGAAAACCTATGCGTCTACGCGCGCCGCTCAAGAAAGTGAGTGCACCCGAAAACCTGGAAAAAAATTCGAAATCTACCGCGGTGTCGACATTCTCACGCCGCAGACGAAAAATAGCGCGCAGCGTATCGGCGGCAACCGCGAACAAGCTATCGTTGCGAATCGAGATTACATTTTCGGCCGGGATCAGGTTGAGCAGATCAAGGATCGGACGGTTTTCGACGAAAACGGCAAAGAAGACGTTGTCTCGACCAACCATCTCAATGGCGCGCTTTATCGCCGGCGCGGCGATGACGGTCGCGCCTTGCTCGACCAGTTTGATGATGACGATTCGCGAGGGGGGCTTGTCCAACGGGCGCCGGAAGAGATCATCCAGCTTCCTCACGCCCGTAAGGACGATGGATATCGGAATCCCCGCCCAGCGGTCCAGAAAACGCATACTTCTGACTTGCATAGTTACTCCAACTTATCGCCATACTTATTTACTTGCTAGACGATTATGGCGAAAAAAATGTCCAACTGCATGTTGCAGCCAGATTTTATTGGCTAAATCTTTCGTGTTTCCGATCAAGACACCCGGCTTAATTGGTTTGCATACATTTCTTATCCGGGTTATTACTCCGATCCACAAAATGGTGTGGAAGTTGTAATCATGCGGGATGATGCCGAACAGCCTCTTGGCTTCATGCAATGGGAGGACGTGGAGTCGCTGGTGGGATCTATCCGCTCGCGCTCACTCGTTGCTCGCCCGACGACAGTCGAGCAGTGTCGCGATGCGCTGGCGTACTGTCGACGGAATGGCATGACTGTTTGCGCGCGCGGCGCCGGCCGCGGCTACGGCGATTTGGCGCTTAATGATGGACAAGCGTTAATCGACATGAAGCGCATGGACAAGATCATCGAATTTGACGAGGAACGGGCGACGATCAAGGTCGAAGCCGGCACCCGACTGATCGCTATCTATCGAGAAGTACATCACCGTCTTCTCACATTGCCGGCGAGTCCAACAGAATCACACTCCAGCGTTGCCGGGGCGATTTGTGCCAATGTCAACGGCAAGGACGCCTGGCGCGAGGGAAGCTTTGGTCACCAGGTAATCAGTATGACGTTGCTGCTCGCCAATGGCGAAACACAGGTGATTGATCGCGGTCACGAGTTATTCAATGCGATCGTCGGCGGCATTGGCCTGCTCGGACTGATTGTCGACGCAACGCTGCAGCTGAAGCGTATCAAGTCGCCGTTCGTTGAGATCGAACGTATCCCGGCTGCGAATGTGGATGAGTTACTCGACACGATGAATCGCGTCGAAAAATCGCATGATGCCGTCGTCGTTTGGGTTGATGCTTATGCGAGTAACCGGTGCGTTGGACGCTCAGTGATTCATGCGGCAAAGTGGATAGAGCACGACGACACTGAAGCCGAACGCAAGGAGTACCTCACTGCTGGTTTCGAACAACTCGAAAGGCACCGGCGGTTCGGCCTTGCGCTGCACACGACCTTCGGTTCTGTGCTGTCGCTCATGTTGCAGGCCCAACGGTTGATGATGTACTCGTTCAACGGGTTGTACTACGGACTCAGCAGACTGCTATGGCGCCTTGGCCGATCCTCCAACTCCGAGTTGTTTCTGAGATTCAGCTTTGAAGCGAGCTTCACCGTGCCACCCGCCCATCTTGTCTGCGGCCCGCGTGGCTATACGCTACAGGTAACATTTCCACGCTCTGATGCGCGCGCGGCGATCGTCGAATTACTCGGCATCTGTCGCTCATCGCCATGCCCTCCGGTCACTACAATTCTACGTGCGCACAAACATGACGATAGTCTGTTGTCGTTTTCCGAGGATGGTTACAGCCTGAATTTTGAGTTCCACCCGAAGAAACGTCATGAGATCGCCAGTCGTGCTGCTGTCGATCGATTGATTGACGCCACGGCCCGCCGTGGCGGCAAGGTCCACCTCGCCAAGGACCAGGTTCTGACACCGCGCCAGTTCTACAAGGTCTACCCGCGCTATGTTGAACTGCTGGAATACAAGAAAAAGCTCGATCCGGACGGCTTGTTCGCGTCCGACCTGGCGCGACGCGTGGGTATTGGGACGCCGCATACCCCGTAGTCCGCCGAAAACGACTTTCCGGCCATCGTTATTGCGCTTGCCGCCGAAGGATTAATGAGTTTTCTGACTCTAAGGGTATGGAGGTTCCCCCGCCTCCTGAAGGAAATGAAACGTGAATGAGGCTACTCCCCAAGTAGTGCAAGACCGGTCCCTGGCCGCCAAAGTGGCTGCCGGGGACCAACGCGCGTTCGACGAGTTCTTCAAGGAATATTTTCCAAGGTTGTTTCGCTTTACCCTCACGAGAGTTGATAACAACGCAGACCTCGCCGAGGAAATCGTGCAGCGCACCATGTGTATCGTTGTGCGAAAGATGGGTACTTACCGTGGTGAGGCCTTGCTTTTTACCTGGCTCTGCCAGATATGCCGGAACGAAACGAGTTCCGTGTTTCGTCAGCGCCATCTGGAACTACAGGATGAAATTCCTATCGAGGACCATCCCGCAGTTCAGGCAGCGCTTGAATCTGTCGCCGCTGATGACGGTCGACCGGAAACCGCACGGCGCCGTGAAGAAATTGCCAATTTCGTGCGCGTAACCCTCGAGCATTTGCCCGCCAACTACGCGCAGGCGCTGGAGATGAAGTACGTCCAAGGTTGTAGCGTGAGTGAAATAGCCAGGAGTCTGAACCTGGGCAACAAAGCGGCAGAGTCCATACTCAGCCGGGCAAGAACTGCATTCAAAGAACGGTTTCGAGCGATATGGAATATCGAACCGAATTTCATAGTGGATTGATATGACCAATCATGACGACAATGAATCACTAGCCAGGCTTATGAAGCTGGCGGGCGAGCGTCCTGAGATTCCGTTGAGTGTGGAATCGCGGGTCTACCATCATGTGCAGCAAGAATGGCAGAAAGCGACGATCAAGCCGAACGGCGACAAGGTCTATGAAGAAGTTCACAGGACCTGGCGGCGCGGTTCGCTGCGAGCGGCACTGCTACGCTGGACGCTTCCTCTGGGTATTGCAGCGGCCGCCGCAATCGCCTTGTTTGTCATGCCTCCGATGGATGTCCCTCCGCTGCAGGTTGCCGCGACGGTTTCGCGCATTGTGGGCACAGGCCCCCTGAGTTCCAGCTACTCCGAGGGCGCGCCCGTGTATAGCGGTGAGGTCATTAGCACCGCTGCCGATGAGGGGCTGAGTTTGCTGCTGGCACGCAGCGAGTCGTTGCGCATCGATGCCAATACACAAATACGTATCGACGCGGCTGATCGATTTACGCTGCTGGCTGGGCGCGTTTACGCGGATTCAGGCCAGTTTGTTTATCGCGAAGGTGGCTTGAAAATCGAAACCGGATTCGGCTCGGTAACCGACGTTGGCACACAATTCTCTGTCAGCGCGAGCGATGAACGACTTGAGGTCGCAGTACGCGAAGGCCGGGTTGACGTTCATAGCCAGAATGAAGACTACGCCGCAAGAGTGGGCGAGCGCTTGACGCTGACTGCAGGTGGGCCGGCGTTGGTCACAGACATCGATACCAATGACGTGTATTGGGATTGGGTCGCCGATCTGGCACCGACGCTTGATCTGACGAATATATCGTTGCTCGATTTCCTGAAATGGGCGGCCAGGGAAACCGGCAGGGATTTGCAATTCGAAAACGACGAGTCACGCATGTTTGCGATGCGCACGGATGTTCACGGTTCCGTTAATGGCTTGACGCCCGATGAGGCGCTTGTTTCCATACTGGCAACGACAACGGTTCGCTATAAGATCGAAAACGACAGGATCATTATCGAACACCAGTCGCAATAAGCCTCGGGCCGCCGTGTGCGAAATCCGTCGTTGGCGAATCAAGGGCATTGCACTAGACTTCGCGCATGCGTTTTCCTCGCCGATTTGCCTGGCTTCTGTTATTGGCCGGCCTTCCCCAACTCATCTTCGCTGCGGCAGATGTCTGGCAGGGGCGTCCGCTATCAGAGTTACTTCTGAACCTGACCGATCAGGGCTACAAGATTATTTTCAGCAGCGACGTCGTTACCGACGACTTGCTGCTTAAGGGTGAACCCGACCTTTCCGAGCCGCTGACCGGCCTGCGAGCGGCTCTGGCAGCACACGGTCTTGCGTTGGAAAAGGGCCCGGCGGGAACCTGGCTGGTTCGAAAAACTCAGGTGCCGGTGGCAAGCGCGCCGGGCGTTACGGAACCCGAGCGGCCGGCGCTCCCGGAAATCATAGTGACATCCAGCCTGCACCGGCTTGAGTACAAGAGTACCAGTACTCAGACCTACCTTGATCGTGACCTCGCGACCCGAATTCCGGCTGCGGCCGAAGAGGCAGTGCGAATTACCAATCGCCTTCCGAGCACGGCAAGCGGCGGCATATCGACGCGCAATCACATTCGCGGGGGAGAAGCCAATGAAGTTCTGTTCCTGCTGGACGGGCTGCGTCTGTACGAGCCGTTTCATCTGAAAGACTTTCAATCGGTTGCGACCATTATCAATTCAAGTGCGATTGACGGTCTTGATTTTTATTCGGGTGCCTATCCTGCCCGTTACGGCGACCGCATGAGCGGTGTCATGAACATGAGCCTGCGCGAGCCACAGAAGCCCGTCGAAACCGAGTTGTCCTTAAGCTTTTTCAATGCGTCCGCATTGTCGTTGGGAACTTTCGGCGGCCAAGACCAGGGTGATTGGCTGCTTGCGGCGCGGCGCGGAAATCTCGATCTCATCGCCGAGGTTGTCGACCCCGAAGTCGGCAGTCCGGAGTACCAGGACTATCTCATGCACGTCGCTTGGGAATTCGGCCCGCGGACACAACTCAGCGCCAATTTTCTGGCCTCTATCGATAAGCTGATTCTGAATGATCCCGATCGTGGCGAGCAGGCAATCGCGAATTACGACAATCGGGTGCTGTGGCTCAAGTGGGGTGCCGATTGGAACGAGCGCTGGCGAAGTGAAACCATAATCTCCGTCAGCCACATTTCGAACCGCAGGACCGGATCACTGACACTGCCTGACATTGTTAGTGGCTCACTGGACGAGCAACGTGAATTTGACGCGTTTGGAATCAAGCAGGAATGGACCTACGTGCCGTCACAGAACTGGATGCTGAGTTTCGGTGTCGACGGTAACCAACAGGATGCAATGTATCGTTTTGACTCGACCAAGACGGTTAGTGCTCCATTTGACGCAATCTTGGACAATGTTCCGTTCGAGGTCAGGAGCATAGCTGCAGAGCCGGAAGGTGCCCAGTACGGCGCTTATCTTGAGGCGCGGTGGCAGCTACGCCGGAATCTGATCGTCGATGCCGGGTTGCGCTGGGACCGGCAGAATTACACGACCGCCGATGACGATAATCAAACCAGCCCGCGGCTGGGTATTTTGTATCAGGTCGGTGAACGCAGCGATATTCGATTGGGGTGGGGTCAATACTCGCAGGCGCAGGAAATTAATGAGCTGCAGGTTAGCGACGGAATTGATTCGTTCTTTCCGGCGCAACGCGCTGAGCATGTCGTCGCAAACCTGAAACACCATCTCCGCAACGACATTGACGTCGACATTTCCTATTATCGAAAGAGCTTCCGAACCGTTCGACCCCGATTCGAAAACGCGTTCAATTCATTGACGCTGTTGCCCGAATTGCAGTTTGACCGTTACCGTATTGATCCGATTTCGGCACAAGCACACGGCGCCGAATTGATGGTATCCAAGGGCGATGGCGGTCAGGCGGTGTTCTGGTGGTTCGGATACGCCTGGTCGGAGGTTCGGGACAAGACGTTTTCGGGGAAGGTCCCGCGAAGTTGGGACCAGACGCACGCTGTAAAGATGGGGTTGAGTTGGCGATGGGGGCGATGGGACCTCAGTGCTGCCGGCGAGATTCACACCGGTTGGCCGAAAACAGAGATGCCTGGGGACGCTTTGAATTCGGCCCGCTACCCGGCGTTTCATACGCTCGACGTTCGCGTCAGTCGCGAGTTCGCCGTGCGCAGGGGCGATTTGACGGTCTTTCTGGAAATCTCGAATCTCTACAATCGGGCCAACGCGTGTTGCACCGAGTATTCCGTGACGAATACGCCGAGTGGACCACTACTGGTTGGAAAAGAGGCTCATTGGCTGCCGCTGGTGCCGTCTTTGGGCGTGGTCTGGCGCTTCTAGCCGAGAATTATTTTTTTATTCGCCGAAGGATTTTCTGACTTACACCGTCGAACCACTGATTGCGCGTGCTGGCGCAGTGGACAGGAGTTGGGTGTTGAGCAAAGGAAGCTTTCGGGCGAGCGTTTTGGCATCGCTGTTTGCGATTTCGCTATTCGCTGTTCCTGGTGTCGTCAGTGCGACTGATACGCTGCAGGTAAGCGACTATCACGGCAAAGTGCTGGTGGTGGATTTTTGGGCGTCGTGGTGTGTTCCGTGCCGACGCTCGTTTCCCTGGATGAATGAAATGCAACAGAAGTATGGCGATGAAGATCTCGTCATCGTTGCCGTGAATCTGGATAACGAAGCATCGGATGCGGCTGAATTTTTGCGACAGTACCCGGCCAAATTCAAGATC
>JALHUQ010000462.1 GCA_022866645.1 Woeseiaceae bacterium
ATGTGTCGGTTGAGACGGAGTCGGAGTTAACGGTGGGTCATACGGCGGTCGATTTCTGGCACGTTACTGACAGGCCGCATAACGTGAGCTGGGCGTTTGATGTGGATGCGGACGGGTTTTACGACTTGCTGACCGAGCGCCTGGCCCGGTTCTAGTCGAGGTGAAAGCCGTTGGGCAGCAGCTCGGCGATCGAATAGCGCTGCCAGTCCTTGCTGTCGTCCATAGTGATAATGACGGTTTTCTGGTCAGCGAACTCCTGAATACGCTGCCGACACCCTCCACAAGGCGTACACGGCGCGACGTCGCCTGAGCCACCGGCAACGGCGATTCGGACGATGCGTTTACCGCCCTCCAGAACCATGGCCGCGATGGCCGCCGCCTCCGCACAATTGCCGAGCGGGTAGGCGGCATTCTCGACGTTGCAGCCGACGTGCAGGCGCCCCTGATCATCGATAATCGCGGCGCCGACGCTGTAACCCGAGTAGTGGCAATAGGCGTTCTCGCGCGCATCCTTCGCGGCGTTAATGAGGTCTTCATCTGCAACAGTCATAGCTTAGTCCGTTTTACGCATGGGATTGTTCGGGTGAGCCGTCCACTGCAGCCTTTCTTTGCTGATTGCCCGACCAGTACGCGGATCGACTCCGCCAGTCAGCTGCGTCATCGTAATGCAACTGTCGACCGGGCAAACGCTCACGCAAAGATTGCAGCCAACGCACTCTGAGTCGATCACTTCGAAACGGCGCACACCATTGACGGTGTGGGTGATCGCCTGATGCGATGTGTCTTCACAAACGACGTGGCATCGTCCGCACTGGATGCAAAGATCCTGATTAATAACGGCTTTTTCGACGTAGTTGAGGTTCAGGTATTGCCAGTCGGTGACACTCGGCACGGCTTTGCCGACGAGTTGCTCAAGTGTGAGTTGTTTGTCGTCGAGGAAGCTACTGAGGCCATCCGTAAGATCATCAATGATCCTGAAGCCGTAAACCATAGCGGCCGTACACACCTGTACGTTACTGGCGCCGAGCGCCAGAAAGTCGACCGCATCGCGCCAATCGCTAATGCCGCCGATCCCCGATATGGGTAGCCCGCGAGTCTCTTTGTTGCGCGCGATCTCTGCGACCATATTCAACGCGATAGGTTTTACCGCCTCGCCGCAATAGCCGCCATGGGTGCCCATACCGTCAGTGGTCGGATACATCGTCAGCGAGTCGTAGTCGACGCGCATGATTGAGTTGATGGTGTTGATCAGTGATACCGCATCGGCGCCGCCATCCAGAGCGGCCTTCGCCGGAGGCACTACGCTTGCGACGTTGGGCGTCAGTTTTACGATGACCGGAATCGACGATGCTTTCTTCGCCCACTCCGTTGCCATCTGAATGTATTCAGGGACCTGCCCGACAGCGGCGCCCATACCGCGCTCAGACATGCCGTGCGGGCAGCCGAAGTTCAGTTCGAAGCCATCGACACCGGTGTCTTCGATCATGGGCAGATATTTTGCCCAGGATTCCTCGTTCATCGGCAACATAACTGATGCCACCACAGCGCGATCCGGCCAGTCCTTTTTGACCTGTCGCATTTCGTCGAGGTTCGTTTGCAATGGCCGATCGGTAATGAGTTCGATATTGTTGAAGCCGATGACCCGACGGTCGTTGCTCAGCAATGTGCTGTAACGCGGGCCGCTGACGTTGACGATCGGAGGATCTTCGCCCAGCGTTTTCCAGACCACGCCGCCCCATCCTGCTGCGAAAGCACGGTTAACGTTGTAGGCCTTGTCCGTCGGCGGGGCCGAAGCCAGCCAGAACGGGTTTGGCGAAGATATGCCGAGGAACTTTGTCTTCAGATCAGCCATGGTTACCGATTCCTCAGAGTTCGATCGATGCTGATCGCTGCGATCTTGCCATGCTGCACGGCGCTAACGGTCAGGTCATTTCCACCGACGACGCAATCGCCACCGGCCCATACTTTGTCCGAGGACGTTTTCTGATGTTCGTCGACAATAAATCGGCCAGACTCCGACGCCAGCGAGGCTAGCCCGTTACCGTCCATTCTTTGGCCGATGGCTTTGAATACAACGTCAGCATCCAGCCGCACACCACCGTCGCTGCGGTCGACGTCAAATTCCACACCCGTTACGAAGTCGTCACCCAATATTCGCGCGGGACTCGCCCAATGATGAAGCGTAACGCCACTCGTTTGTGCCAGAGCCTGCTCGAAGACACTCGCGCTCATCTGCTCCGGGCCGCGGCGATAGACCATATGCACTTCCTCCGCCCCCAGCCGTTTGCTTTGCACTGCCACGTCGATTGCGGTCATGCCGCCGCCGATGACAACGATCTTGCGGCCAACGGGCAATGTGCTCTTGTCCGCAGCCTGCCGCAGTTTTGCAATGTACTCGATTGCATTAACGACGCCATCCAGATCTTCGCCTTCAACGCCGAGATTGTTGGACAGAGCCAGACCGACACCGAGAAACACAGCATCGTATTCCTGACGGAGATCTTCAAGACCGAAGTTCACACCCAGCATCAGGTTATTTCTGACTTCAATGCCGCCTATCGACAATATGTAATCGACCTCGGTTTGTGCAAAATCGTCGATCGCTTTGTACGCCGCGATGCCATATTCATTCAGTCCGCCCAGCTTGCTGTCGCGATTGAAAATAGTGACGTTGTGGCCGAGCACCGCCAAACGATGCGCACAGGACAGGCCCGCCGGTCCGCCACCGACAACGGCAACTTTCTTGCCAGTGGCCACAGCTCGTTGAAACAGTTGATCGCTGTGCTCAAAAACCGGGTCGGTCGCGTAGCGCTGCAGCAAACCGATTTCTACCGGTTTTTCTTCATGCGTATTGCGAACGCAGGCTTCTTCGCAAAGCACTTCCGTCGGGCACACCCGGGCGCACATACCACCCATAATATTTTCACTCAAAATGGTGCGCGCCGAGCCGCGCAGGTTATCACTGCGAATCTTTTGAATGAAGGCCGGTATGTCGATACCGGTAGGGCAGGCGGTCGTGCAGGGTGCGTCGTAACAAAAATAGCAGCGGTCTGCTTCGATCAACGCCTCTGATCGTGTTAACGGTGGATGCAGGTCAGCGAAGTTGTCATCAATCTCAGCCTTGCTGAGTCGTCCTGCTCGAATTTCTGCATTGCCGGCCATCGGATTGATCCTAACGCTTGACTGCGACGGGTTCGGCGCGCTGAGCCTGTATTTTCAGCGCGTCATAATACGGTGCGAACGGCGGGCGATCGATATAACGCCCAGCGCCGCGTGTAACGTTCAGCTTGCCGTTGGCATACACCACCTTGCCTTGCGAAAGGGTGTGCGACGGACATCCTTTGATCTTCATGCCCTCGAAAATATTGTAGTCAACTTTCTGGTGGTCAGTCCTGGTCGAGATGGTTTTCGTCGCTTGCGGATCCCAGACGACGATATCGGCATCCGCCCCGACAGAAACACTGCCTTTGCGCGGATAGATGTTGAAGATTTGCGCGGCGTTGGTGGAGGTGATTTTGACAAACTCATTCATCGTCAGTTTTCCAGTGCCGACGCCGTGATGCCAGAGCACCTCCATGCGATTCTCGACACCGCCGGTGCCGTTGGGAATTTTTCGAAAATCGTCCTTGCCAGCGGCTTTCTGATCAGCACAAAAGCAGCAGTGATCTGTCGCCGTCGTTTGCAGGTTGCCCGACTGCAGCCCGCGCCATAGCGCATCCTGATGCTCGCTGGAGCGGAATGGCGGGCTCATGACGTGAGCCGCCGCGACGTCAAAGTCCTTGTGACGATAGATCGAGTCATCCACCAGCAAATGGCCGGCGAGCACTTCGCCAAAGACACGCTGGCCCTCGTTACGCGCCCGCGTAATCGCTTCGAGTGATTGACGACACGAGTTGTGCACGATGTACAGCGGTACTTTCAGAACCTCAGCAATGCGGATGGCGCGGTTGGCAGCTTCGCCTTCGCACTCGGGCGGGCGGGACAGCGGATGGGCTTCTGGTCCCGTCAGACCTTTTTCAAATAATTCTTTTTGTAAACGAAACACGAGTTCGCCGTTCTCG
>JALHUQ010000463.1 GCA_022866645.1 Woeseiaceae bacterium
CGTGCGGGACAACTGACGTCGCCGACCATGGCCTACGAAACCTGGGGAGAGCTGAACGCGGAAAGAAGTAATGCTGTCCTGATCTTTAGTGGCTTGTCTCCTTCCGCCCATGCAGCCTCGTCGGATGACGACATGTCACCCGGCTGGTGGGAGAACATGATCGGTTCCGGACTGCCGATCGACACCGATCAATATTTCGCTATTTGCGTCAATTCTCTCGGCAGTTGTTTCGGCTCAACAGGGCCCGCATCAGTAAACCCCAAAACCGGCGATCGTTATCGTCTGACATTTCCCGTGCTGACACTTGAAGATGTCGCGGAGGCTGCGTTTCTTGTCGTTGGACATCTTCGGATTGATTGCCTGCACACAGTGATTGGCTGTTCAATGGGCGGCATGAGTGGCCTCGCGTATTGCGTGCGCCATCCGAATGCGGTGAAGCGCTTCGTGTCCATCTCGTCAGGGACACGCGCATTGCCCTTTTCGATTGCGGTACGGTCCTTACAGCGCGAAATGATTCGCTCGGATCCCAAATGGCAGCAAGGAAACTACGATCCACGTGACCCGCCAATTACCGGGCAGCGACTGGCGCGCAAGCTGGGCATGATTACTTACCGGTCTGCAGAGGAGTGGACGCAGCGATTCGGACGAGAACGAGCGACCGATCATGCGCGAATAGAGGACCAGTTCGTCGCGGAATTTTCGGTCGAGTCCTACCTGGAAAATCATGCGAACAAATTCAGCGGTGCGTTTGACCCCAACTGTTACCTGTACCTGTCACATGCGTCGGATCTGTTCGATCTGGCCGAGTACGGCGGTTCACTGGCTGCCGGTTTCAAACGACTGAAGTTGGATCAGGCGCTGGTTGTCGGCGTTCGGACCGATATTTTGTTTCCGCCCGAGCAGCAGCGAGAACTCGCCGACGGTATTTCATCGGTTTGCAGCAATACCCGGCTGGCCGAGCTGGACAGCGTCCGTGGCCACGATTCGTTCCTGGTCGATATGGACGCTTTCCGACCCGTCATCTGCGATTTCTTCGAAAGCTGCTGCAAATAGTTATGGTGACAGTGACCTTAACTCCCGAGTTAAGGTCACTGTCACCATAACTATTCGAGGAAAATTGCGGGGTCTACAGCGGTACCGTTCAGATAGGTCCCGAAATGCAAATGCGGTCCGGTCACGCGACCCGTAGATCCGACCGCCCCGATCGTTTCACCCACCGCGAGTGGCTGGCCTTTTTCAACACTGATCTCGCTCAAGTGGCAGTACATCGTAATAAAACCCTGTCCATGATCGACGATGACAGTGTTGCCGTTGAAGAAGAAGTTGCCGGTCGCAGTGACGATTCCGGTGCGCGGCGCGACCACTGGCGCGCCTGTGTCGGCAGCGATATCCATGCCGGAATGCGGCGAGCGTGGCTGGTCATTGAAAAAACGTCTTGAACCAAAACTTGAGCCCTGTGGCCCCGCCACAGGTGATGACAATGCAACCCCATCGAGCGGCACGCGACGAAAATTATTGAGGGCCGCGTCGATGATTTCGCGTTCACCAAAAATCCGATCCAGTTGCTGCTGATCGGGGTTTACCTGAGACTTGTTCTCGATCGTCAGTCGTTGCTCTCGATAAGCGTGACTGTCGACGTGGATGAGTTTCTGTTCACCGTCGGCCAGAAACCTCAGCTCACCGGGCTCGGTGCTGAGCGGTATTCCGACAACGGCGTACCAACGATCATCGCGACTAATCACCAGCACTGGTTTGCCATTCAGTGCGGCCGAAGGCGCTGCATTTTGCGTCGAGCCGACGTCAACAATAGCGACTCCGCCCGGTCGCGGTGACGGTTCCGTCGCCGCGGCCATAGTGGCAAGGCCAAATAAACCCAAGCACAGCGTTATGCGTCTATTCATTCGTGAAGACCTTTTTGACCGTTGCGACAATCTCACCTCGTGACAAGCGTGCGCGTATGTCCTCGCCGGGCGCGACGCCAGCGGCGTTCAAAAGGACATTGCCCGACGTTTCGTTTTTTACGATCGCGTAACCGCGATCCAGTGTCGCGAGAGGGCTCACCGAATTCAGCGCCCGAGCGAGCAACGCGATTTTATGACTGGTGTTCGAAAGCCTGTCGCGCGTAGACGTTGAAAGGCGTACCCGGAGCTGTGCCAATCGGGTAATTGATCGCTGCACCGACAAAGCCGGTGATAAGGCCAGGAGTTCAGCGCTAACGCTTTGCAGTTGGCTCTTCTGCTCGAGTAGTTGCTGTCGCATCGCCGACCGAAGTCGGCCGCTATGCTCTCGCAAGCTGTCTCGCTGACGTCGCAGCGTTGCAGCCGGGCTGCTGGCGAGCAGTCGCCGCCCCAGCCAATCGAGTTGCTGAGCTTTGTCTTCGAGAGTACGTTGGCCGACTCGTGCAATACGTGCGGCGAGTCCGCCGATTCGATGCAGCCAATCGCTTTGGTTGGGCACAACAATTTCGGCTGCGCCAGAGGGCGTTGGTGCGCGGACGTCGGCAACGAAGTCCGCAATGGTGAAGTCAATTTCATGCCCAATGGCACTGATAATCGGAATCGGGCAGGCCGCAATGGCACGAGCAAGTTGCTCGTCGTTAAATGCCCAAAGGTCTTCCAGTGACCCGCCACCACGAGTCAATATCAGGACGTCGCATTCAGCACGGCGGATAGCGGTTTCGAGGGCACTTCCGAGTTCTCCGGCAGCGACGTCACCTTGCACAGCGGCCGGGTAGATTACGACCGGTACTGCCGGGAAACGTCGACCGAGGATGCTCAAAATATCGCGAACGGCCGCCCCGGTCGGTGACGTGATGATGCCAATTCGCCCGGGCAGTGCCGGCAACGGCCGTTTTCGATCTTCATCAAACAGCCCTTCGTTGGCCAACTTTAACTTGAGCGCATCAAAGCGGCGTTTCAGCACACCTTCGCCGGCGGGCTCCATCTGCTCAATGATCAGCTGATAATTGCCACGGGCCTCATAAATGCTGACGAGGCCGTAGGCGAGGACACGGTCGCCGTTCTTGAATCCTATGGCTGGGCCACGCTGTCGCTGCCGAAACCAGGCCGCGCTGACCTGAGCACTATCATCTTTCAGGCTGAGATAAATGTGTCCCGATCCGTGCCGGGAGAGATTCGAAATCTCACCTTCCACCCACACCCGGCCCAAACCCTGCTCGATTAGCGTTTTGACGCGGCGATTGAGCTGGCTGACTGAAATTGCGGCGCTTACGGGATCATTCACTAGCATGATTGCAGTATATCTAAGCCCCCGCCGTTTACCCGCAAATCTGAGCCGCGTACAATTGCCCGTTTACCCCCACCAGCCTGAAGACTTATCCATGCGTATTGCCAAGGAAGCTCTGACATTCGATGACGTTCTCCTGCAGCCCGGTTATTCGGAGGTTTTGCCGCGTGAGGTTGATCTGAGCACGTCATTAACCCATGAAATTCGGCTCAATATTCCCTTGTTGTCGGCCGCGATGGATACCGTGACGGAATCGAGACTCGCTATTGCCCTGGCCCAGGAAGGCGGGATGGGCGTCGTACACAAGAATTTGACCATCGAGGATCAGGCCAGACAGGTTCTGATGGTCAAGAAGTTCGAATCCGGCATGGT
Source organism: Woeseiaceae bacterium (assembly GCA_022866645.1). GTDB lineage: Bacteria > Pseudomonadota > Gammaproteobacteria > Steroidobacterales > Woeseiaceae > UBA1847. The sequence continues at coordinate 3,619 of JALHUQ010000463.1, forward strand.
GCGAAAACCGATCACCGTGACGCCGAACATGACGATTCGTCAGGTCATCGATCTGACGCGATCGCTGGGAATATCGGGCGTCCCGGTTGTCGACGGCAAGACGACAGTTGGTATCGTCACACACCGCGACCTGCGATTCGAGACCAAACTTGATGCCCCGGTGTCGACGGTCATGACTCCCAAAGAACGTCTGGTTACCGTGCGGGAAGGTGCGGACGACGAAGAAGTAATGCATCTTTTGCACAAGTACCGCATTGAAAAAGTTCTCGTTGTTGATGACAACTTCGAATTGCGCGGCATGATCACCGCCAAGGACTTTCAGAAAGCGAAAGACTTCCCGATGGCGTGCAAGGACGGCAGCGGGGCGCTACGAGTTGGCGCCGCGGTCGGAACCGGGTTCGACACGGATGACCGTGTGGATGCACTGGTCGAGGCCGGAGTTGATGTGATTGTCGTCGACACCTCGCACGGTTTTTCCAAGGGTGTGCTTGAGCGCGTGTCGCGAGTCAAGAGCGCACATCCCGGCGTGCAGGTTATTGGTGGCAATATCGTGACGGGCGACGCGGCCCTGGCCTTGGTCAAAGCGGGCGCTGATGGCGTTAAGGTCGGTATCGGCCCGGGTTCAATTTGTACGACGCGGCTGGTTGCCGGCGTTGGCGTACCGCAGCTTTCGGCCGTCGCGGAGATCGCCGCAGCGCTCAAAAAATCGGGCGTACCGCTGATCGCTGACGGCGGAATTCGATATTCCGGCGATATCGCCAAAGCACTGGCGGCCGGTGCCCATTGCGTAATGATTGGTGGTCTGTTTGCCGGTGCAGAAGAATCGCCTGGCGAAGTCGAGTTGTATCAGGGCCGCTCCTACAAGACGTATCGAGGCATGGGCTCCGTCGGCGCCATGGGCGGATCGCACGGTTCGTCGGATCGCTACTTTCAGGACGCGACAGAAGAACTCGAAAAACTGGTGCCGGAAGGTATCGAAGGTCGTGTGGCGTACAAGGGGGCGTTTTCTGCCATCGTGCATCAGCTGATCGGCGGAGTTCGAGCGGCCATGGGTTACACCGGCAGCGCAAGCATCGCTGAAATGCGCACCAAACCGCTGTTCGTTCGAATTACGGGTGCGGGCATGGTCGAGAGTCATGTGCATGATGTGACCATTACAAAAGAAGCTCCCAACTACCGTACCAAGAGCTAGTTCATGCATCCCGACATTCACGCGCATCGGCTGCTGATACTCGATTTCGGTAGCCAGTACACCCAATTAATTGCCCGCCGTGTTCGTGAGGTCGGCGTCTATTCCGAGATTCATCCCTGGGATATGTCGGACGACGACATCAAGGCCTACAAGCCAGACGGCGTGATACTTTCCGGCAGCCCCGAATCGGTGAACCTTGACGTTCCGCCGCGGGTTTCGCACGCGGTATTTGACCTTGGAGTTCCAGTGCTGGGCATTTGCTACGGCATGCAGACCATGGCGGCTGAGCTGGGTGGCAAGGTAGCAGCATCGTCGCACCGGGAATTCGGTTACGCGGAAATCACACCGGGTGATTCCAGTTTGTTCGGCGACCTCAGCGACTCCGAGGGTGAGGCCAAACTCAAAGTCTGGATGAGCCATGGCGATCGGGTTGAGTCCATCCCGCCTGGCTTCAAAGCCACAGCCAGCAGTCCGAATTCGCCGCTTGCGGCGATGGAAGATGCGTCACGACATTTCTACGGCGTGCAATTCCACCCGGAAGTCACGCACACCTTGCAAGGACAGGAAATCATCCGTCGATTCGTTCGTGATATTTGCGCTTGCCCGGGAGACTGGACCGCGGGAAACATTGTATCCGACGCTATCGATCACGTTCGCGAGCAGGTCGGCGATGGCAAGGTCTTATTGGGACTGTCCGGCGGAGTTGACTCGTCCGTGGTGGCCGCGCTCCTGCACGAAGCTATCGGTGATCAGCTGGTCTGCGTGTTTGTTGATCATGGCCTCCTGCGCCACAACGAAGGCGATCAGGTGATGGAGCTGTTTGCTGAACACTTGGGCGTCAATGTTATTCGGGTGAATGCTGCCGAACGTTTCTTCCGTGCACTGGAAGGTGTTTCTGACCCGGAAGAAAAACGCAAAATCATTGGTGGTCAGTTTATTGAGATCTTCGACGAGGAGGCGCACAAGCTGGACGGCATCGAGTGGCTCGCACAGGGCACAATTTATCCGGACGTCATCGAATCGGCGGGTGCCAAGACCGGCAAAGCGCATGTCATCAAGTCGCATCACAACGTCGGTGGCTTGCCGGAACACATGCGCATGTCGCTGGTCGAACCCCTGCGAGAATTATTCAAGGATGAAGTTCGCCGTATCGGGCTGGAGTTGGGCTTGCCGCGAAAGATGGTGATGCGCCATCCGTTCCCGGGGCCGGGTCTTGGTGTGCGTGTACTGGGTGAGGTAAAACCGGAATATGTCAGGCTGTTACAGCTCGCGGACGATATTTTTATCGACGAACTGCACAAGCAGGACCTCTATGACAAAACCAGCCAGGCGTTCGTTGTTTTTCTGCCGGTGAAATCCGTCGGCGTCATGGGCGATGGCCGCAAGTACGATTACGTCGTTGCCCTGCGCGCAGTGGAGACCGTCGATTTCATGACCGCACGATGGGCAAGACTTCCGTACGAGTTTCTGGAGCACGTATCACTCCGCATCATCAACGAGATTGATGGTATATCGCGCGTCACTTACGACATTAGTGGCAAGCCACCGGCGACCATTGAGTGGGAATGAAGCGAAAAATGAAGATGAAATCAACCATTTATATATTTAACGTTTAGGGTTATTTCTTGTGTATGTTTCAAAAGATTTTGAGGAAACAAATAGCAAAGAAATTGCTCGTATAATTTCAGAGCATCCGCTCTCAATGATTATCTGCAATTGTGATGACGATATAGTTGCGAATCATGTCCCTTTGATAATGGGAAAGGATAATGATTTTATTGGACACATCGCCAAGTCAAATCCTCTTCATAATCTGGTAAAAAATGGCTCAAAAACATTGGCTGTGTTTAGTGGAGAAAATTCATATATTTCACCAAATTGGTATCCTACAAAAGCCGAAACCCGTCGCCATGTGCCTACCTGGAATTATCAGACAGTCCATGTGCATGGGTGGATATCTTTTTCTCATTCAAAAAAAGAAAAAATTGCAGCGGTTGGCAGATTAACAAAGTTACTTGAACAAAAGTACTTTGGTGAAGATGCTTGGAAAATTTCCGATGCTCCAAAAGATTACATCGACGATTTGGTTGAAAACATCGTTGCTTTTACAATTCGTGTTGAAAAAATTTCCGCTAAATCAAAGTTAAGCCAAAACAGAGAAACTATTGATTTCAACAACATTGTGAAAGTTATGGAAGAAATTGGAAAAACCGAACTTTCAGAAAGTATGAAAAGGTTGGCAAGGTAGGATAAGCAAGTTATTAAGAAACAGGCGCATAGTAGTTGCATAGTATTTTTAAACTTATGAAAATTTTGAATAAATAACGAAGTGATGATCGAGAGAGAGTGATGGACTCCGGCTGGACCCAGCAAGACGTTGATGCGATGAGAGCGGCACTTGCGGCGGCGGAAACTGCCGCCAATGAGGGAGAGATTCCGGTCGGGGCAGTTGTTGTTGTAGGCAATGAAATAATCGCGACCGGTCGCAACAGCTCCATCGCCGCGCGCGATCCCAGTGCGCATGCCGAAATCGTCGCCTTGCGGGAGGCCGGTGCCAGGACCGGCAATTACCGATTATCCGA
>JALHUQ010000464.1 GCA_022866645.1 Woeseiaceae bacterium
CATTTCCGCTCCGTATACCGCCGTTACGGCGAATATCGATGCGAGCGCGATTGCTGAAACCAGGCACTGTAATTTCGTTTTCATCACCGTTCCCCTCACGTGTTCGTGCAGACCTTGCCGCCTATCAGTAATCCGCGTTACCAACAGGCAGCGATACTCGATAAACGCTCAGGGAAAGGTGAAAGGTTGCGTCGCGATAGGACAGGCAGCCTTGCCCCTCCCTGGACTAAACAAGCGAGAGCCGCGCCACACCCGATTCTTTTTGTGTTACCCCAATAGCAGGGGCTTGGGAGAAAGCTCGACCCTTAACCTTTCAGAAATTACTCTCGGGGAGGATGTCTGGATAGTAGGTGTTAACCGCAATGGAGAGCAGTTTTTTCCAGATCAAACGTCCGGTCCCGGGGAAGGCGCTCGAACGCGAATGAGCGACCCGGGACCGGGTCGCTCTATTACATTACAAAGCGTTGAGAACACGCACCAGTTTCGCTTTAACTTCCGCCGCCAGCGGAACAACGGCCGGATCGTCAACCAGCCCAAGAACGCTGGCCGGATCCATGAAGCTGACGTTGACTTTGCCGGACGCATCTTCGCGCACGAGAACATTGCACGGCAGCAACAGACCGATATCGGGTATTGCGCTTATCGCCTTATGTGCAAGGACCGGATTGCACGCGCCAAGAATGCGGTAGGGAGGCATGTCTTTATCGAGCTTCTTTTTCATCGTCGCGGCAACATCGATGTCTGATAAGACCCCGAATCCCTCGGCGCTGAGTTCCGCGGTCACTTTCGTAATGGCTGCATCGAACGTAAGTTCGACTGGCTTGCCAAAGCCGAATTTTGATTCCATCAGTTGTCCTCCAGACAGTAAATTTCTTGCAACAGGTGCACGATCCGATCTGCTGGCCCAGCGGCCAGCGCGTAATAGATGGTTTGCGATACCCGTCGGGTCTCGACCAAACCCTGCTCTCGAAGCTTCGCCAGCTGTTGTGACAGTGCTGACTGGCTGAGCGGAATGGTCTCGTTCAACTCACTGACAGAGCGCTCGCCTTCAGCGAGTGTGCACAGCACCATCAGCCGGCTTTCGTTGCCGAGTGCTTTCATCAAGCCCGCCGCTTCGGCCGCATGCAACTGCATTTGCTCCAGGGGATGATGCTTAAGGGTATGTTTCTTCATCCGTTCGTCCTCAAAACCGTCTTCATCGTTCAGAAGATCGGGTTTCTGCGGGTTTCCGCTATGGCCACTACTGGCGAATATAGAGCATAATAAATTAGATGTCTATAATTTAGTCTTTACTAAATTAGATAAATGGCATATATTTGCGATCAATTGATTTCGGATTGAGGAGCAGGGGCATGGCTAAGATTGTGGTTATGGGAGCGGGCATCGGTGGCATCTCTCAGGTTTACGAGCTAAAGAAAGAGTTCGGCAAGAAACATCAGATCGTGTTGATCGGAGATTCCGATCGTTTCGAATTCACGCCCTCGAACCCATGGGTCGCCGTCGGTTGGCGGACAGAAGATCAGACCACCATTGAATTGCCCGGACTGATGCAGAAGCACGGTATCGAATTCCACGGCCAGGGTGTGCGACGCCTGCATCCGACTGAGAAACGACTCGAGCTAAACGATGATGGCGTGCTTGACTACGACTATCTCGTGATAGCGACAGGCCCAAGACTCGCTTTCGAGGAAGTGCCTGGCCTTGGCCCGGACGATGGTTACACGCAATCAATTTGCAAAACCGGCCACGCTGAAACCGCACTCGCCGATGTCATGAAGCTGGTGCAGAATCCCGGTCCCGTCGTTATCGGTGCCGCGCCCGGCGCCTCGTGCTTTGGGCCCGCCTACGAGTACGCTTTCATCCTCGACACCGAATTGAAAAAACGCAGGATTCGCGATCGGGTGCCGATGCGCTTTGTCACACCGGAGCCCTATGTTGGGCACCTCGGCCTCGACGGCGTCGGCGATACCAAAAGTATGATGGAATCGGAGTTCCGCGATCGACATATTCAGTGGACCTGTAACGCAAAGATTACCGAAGTCAGCGCTGGAAAAATGCAGGTCACTGAAGTTGACGACGATGGCAACGAGAAAAAGAAACACGAGTTTCCTTTCGCGCACTCGATGATTTTGCCTGCCTTCAAGGGCGTCGATGCTGTCATCGGAATAGAGGGCTTGGCCAACCCGCGTGGCTTCATACTGATCGACGAGTTTCAACGCAACCCGACTTTTCAAAACGTATATGCCGTCGGCGTTTGCGTTGCGATACCTCCCGTCGGGCCCACACCGGTCGCAACGGGCGCACCGAAAACGGGCTACATGATCGAATCGATGGTCACAGCCACCACGCACAACATTCGCGCCGCGATCGATGGCAAGGCACCGTCCGCGCGCGCAACCTGGAACGCCGTTTGCCTCGCAGACTTTGGCGACAGCGGCGTTGCATTCGTCGCTCTGCCGCAGATTCCGCCACGCAATACCAACTGGGCATCGCGTGGCAAGTGGGTGCACGTCGCCAAGATTGCCTATGAAAAATATTTCATGCACAAGGTTCGTGCTGCAAAGACCGAGCCGTACTTCGAAAAGATGGTACTCAAGATGGTCGGTGCTACACGACTCAAGGAAAACGCTAAATGAAAAAGTGGGCTATCCGATTTGCAACTGAACGACCGAGGGTCGTCTACTCCATCGTTATCCTGCTGGTCCTGGTGCTCGGCTCTTTGATCGCCCGCATCCAGATCGATACCGACCCCGAGAACATGCTGCCGTCCACGCAGACCGATCGCGTGTTTCACAATGCGATTGAGGAGCGCTTCACTTACCACGACGTTATCGTCATCGGTATCGTCAATGAAGCGCACCCGAGCGGCATTTACAACGTCGAGTCCCTGACGTCATTGCACAAACTCACGCAGTCGATACTTGCGCTCGACGGTGTTATCACACCGGATCTGATGTCGCTGGCGGTGTCCGATAACATCGATCAGGAGGGCCCGGGGACCATACGCTTCGAATGGATGATGCACGATGCACCCGTTACGGAAGAGCAAGCGCTGGAAATTCGTGACAAGGTAAGTCGCCTGCCCCTGCTAATGGACACTCTGGTTTCCGGGGATGGCAAAGCCGCGACGATCTACGTACCGATCGCGAGCAAGGACCTTAGTTATCCGTTATCAATGGAAATTCAGGCACTAATAGATGGCCTGGACTCGAACGATGCGTTTCATATTACCGGCCTGCCTGTCGCTGAAGACACGTTCGGCCATGACATGTTCGTGCAGATGGGAATTTCGGCGCCACTCGCA
>JALHUQ010000465.1 GCA_022866645.1 Woeseiaceae bacterium
GTTTATGCTAGCGACTCGGGTCGCAAAAGCCCGCGGTGGCCCGATCCTGCGCTCAGTCATCGGGAACGCCGTTGCACTAAATAGCGATTTGGCGCAGAATATTGTGTCACGAATCGGCTATATTGTCGTCACGCCGTGACGACTTTTCCGGATCAAATCGAGGAATGCACTCTTGGATCACAGTCGGCGTTACCGCCTCCGAGTAACGCTGTTGTGACCACAGAATAATATTAAATATGGATTCGAATTTAGAATATACGGCTAGCGACTACGTGGCTGCGCTTCGCAGAAGGCGTGGATTGCTGGTGGCGGTTGCACTGCCAATCATTGCCGGTGCCGCGTTGCTTGCAGCCGTTTTACCGGATAAGTACACATCATATGCACAAATAGACATTAATTTGGAGGGCTCCAATGTCAGAACACTGGCGCCTATCGAAGTTACATCGTACGCCGATCAATACATCGCCAAGCTGACCGATCTGGCATTGTCCCGAGACAATATGCTTGCGTTGGCGGCTGATTCGTCGGTTATTTCCGCGACTCAGAGCGGCTTGACAGAATCAGAGATAGTGGAAGAAATAAAAAACAGCATTCAGGTGTCGGTGCTGACTCAGATGGTTTTGTCTCCCAGCAGTGGTCGTGAAGTGGATTTAATATCCGGCTTCCAGGTGGCGTCTGTTAGCTCCGACCCGGAGTTTGTATATCAAGTCGCCAATTACGTAGCCAGACTATTTCTGGATGCAGATCGTCTCTCCCGCACCGAGCGAGCGAGTTCGACATCGCTCTTTCTGAGCGAGCAGATGAACCAGACAGAAAGTGAAATTGTTGTTCTTGAAAAGGAAGTCGCCGCTTTCAAAGTTGCTAACGCTTGCTGTCTTCCGGAGTTGGTGGACCTCAATACGTCAGCAATGCAGCGGGCCGAACGCGATATTGAAAGTTCTCAGCCACGTATTCGGGCTCTTGAGCAAGACAGGATATTTCGTCAGACGCAACTTGATGAACTCGGCCAGTCCGGTGCCGAGACTGATCGTGTAAGTGAGCTCCAGCAAGAATATATGACACTTGTCGCAAAATACGGCGCGAACCATCCTGACGTGAACCGATTACGCCGCGAAATTATTGCGTTGACCAATGCGGATTCGGAATCCGCAGATTCGTTTGAAATAATCGAGTTGAGAATAAAGCTGGGTGAGGCAGAGCAAAGGTATTCGAGTCAACACCCGGATGTCATCAGATACAAGAGTGAACTTGCGGCCCTTGAGTCAAGAACAGCGGCAAGGGGCGGCGGGAAGAATAAATTGCTGGACAACCCACGTTATCTTCAACTGCGCGCCGATCTCAACTCCATTGACAGTCAGTTGACTGAATTGCGTTCGAGCCAACCGGTATTGCGGCAAAAGATCGCGGAGTATGAAAGCCGGCTGGCCCGCACTCCACAAGTCGAGAGCGAATACGAGGCTATCAATCGCAAACTACAGAGCACCCGGGATAATTTCGACGATTTGCAGCGGCGCTCGATTATCGCAGAGCAGAGCGAGGCTCTTGAGTCAACCGATATAGGAGCCCGCCTGGTTCAGGTTGTTGCGCCCGTCGTCCCAGGTTCGCCGAGTGGTCCGCCACGTACGGCTATTTTGGTTCTGGGCATATTTCTAGCCGTGACGCTCGGTGTTGGATCAATGTTGTTTGCCGAGATGACGGATAGCACCATTCGTGGCAGTAAAGACATTGCTATGGTGATAAATATGGTGCCTCTGGCAACCATCCCTGTCATTGAGAATTTGTCGTCGAGGAAGCAGTACCAGCGTAAGTTGTACCTGATAAGAGGAACGACGCTCGTCGTGATCACCGCAATAGTTCTTTATTATTTCAGAGATTTCTTTTGAAGATGTTTCCGATTTCTGCCAGTCATGTTTCGACGTGACCTGAGGGCTAATTAGTGTCGAAGATTTATACATCCATTCAGAAGGCGATTGAGAAATCTCGGCAATCGCAGTCCGTTGTGCCCCCTACAGCTAAGCCTCGTGCGCAGCATCAGGAAAGTTCTTCCGAAACACGCCAGGCGGAAACATCGGGATCCGGAATTCTTCGACTCTTTCAGACTGCTCAGACAGACAAACAGGTGATGGAAGAGAATCGGGTCGTGTCAGAAATCGACGACGAGTCGGCTATCGCCGCTTACAAAATAATGAGAACGAGGGTGCTACAGCGGATGCGTAGCAATAACTGGCGCACGCTGCTTGTAACGAGCGCGAGCCCCGGTGAAGGAAAAACGCTGACCGCCTCGAATCTTGCTCTGAGTATTTCGCGAGACGTGAATCAGTCAGTGTTGCTGGTCGATCTGGATCTTAAGCGCTCCAGGGTGGCCGAATATTTCGGCTTCGATGTCGAAATCAAAACTGGCATTGGCGAGTATCTGAATGGAACCGCGGAAATTGAGGATATCGTTTACAATCCGTCGGATCTGCAGCGGATTTCGATCATACCAAACCGCGGCGCGATCGAGAATTCGTCGGATTTGCTGTCGGGTCCGCGAATGAAGCAATTACTGGCTTGGATTCAGCAGCAATCGAATCGAACTATCGTCATATTCGATATGCCGCCGGTTTTAGTTGGCGATGATGTGCTGGCGTTTTGCCCTGAAGTTGATGCGGTACTGCTCGTGGTTGCCCAAGGCCAGACGGAACGTGCGTCGCTAGAAAAGGCGATGAGCCTTTTGGCAGAAACAAACGTCCTTGGCGTCGTGCTCAACAAGTGTGGCGAATCGAGTGGTGAAAACGCGTACGGATACTACTGATTCGCCAGCGATGTAAAGGGTACGCCGTGGGCCGGTCAAGGCACGACAACAACATCGCCGCTTTGCAGCATTACGTTCTGCTCGAGATGGCGACCACGAATGACGTCTTTATAATTGAATGACAGAGCGGTCTGAACAGAGTTGGTGCGACGCAGTATTCTAATGTTGTCAACATCGGCGAACGGAGTAGTACCACCAGCCATGCTGAGGGCCTGCAATACGTCGACCTGGGGGTTGACGACAAACTCCCCTGGCCTATTGACCTGGCCAATGACATACACCTTGTTGCCCAGCACCGCTCTAACGGACACGGTTACGACAGGGTCAGTAATGAATCTGGCCAGACGCGCGGTTAATTCGGCTTGCAGGTCAGTTACTGATTTGTTATGACTCGAAATTTCCCCTGCTAACGGAAACGTGATCGCGCCGTCCGGTCGTACCAGTAATTCGAGCTGCAGATCCGGCTCTTTCCAAACGGATACCTGCAGCACATCGCCGGGTAGTATCTTGTAACTGGCATCAGGCCGATTCGATTCCTGAGCGTTGGCGTCGCCGGCGCATGCAAGAATGACGATCACAACAGCTGCTATCGCATGTAATTTGGTTAGTATTTTCATCGGCCTCTGATCTTTTTTTGTTAAATGTGATGTTTCGAGGCTACGAAGTATAGACGTTTGCGGGAAGTGGGAACAGCGTTTAGCTCGTCGGACGAATTGACGCGATCGGGCGAAATAATTATCTAATTGGACGTTGATGACGAAAAGGATCAGATTACGCAGAAATTGTGGTGAACATAGCAATGCTGACAAAATGCACTCTGCCCAAAGGCCACCCGAGTTGGAGTCGCCTCGGACATCGGTATTCCCACCTCAACCGATCGAGTCGGATATTCTGTTAAGTAGACATTCGCGTAAACAATAGATCCCGGAGTCACGGATCCGAAAACCGTGAACTGCGTCACACTTTCTTCGGTGACGGCGGCACAGGCTATTGGCCCCGCAGTCCGTATAATTCTATTCAATATGCCGTTAGATATTAAAGTAAAGTAGAGTATCGTCTCGCGATCGTTGGAGCAGAAGTTTTGAAGACCTGCGACGTAATATCAAAATGTGCAAAGTCATGTCCCACACTGAAACCATCCCGGACAATAAGAAGTGTCCCGGTGGAAATGGAGTTCCAATGTTAACTACATTTAAGAGTCTGACTGTTTTAACCTGCATGCTCGTCCTGTCCGCTTGCGGAGGCGGTTCGAAAACGACGGCTAATCCCGTCAATCCCATTGTGAACAACGCGCCTGTTGTGAACGCTGGGGTTGACGCCACGACTCGACTGCCGGACACGCGCGCGCTGGACGGAACTGTCAGCGATGACGGTCTGCCAGCCGGCGCGACGGTCTCCACCGCATGGAGTGTTGCCAGCGGACCGGCAGGTGCCACTTTTGCTGACCTGAATGCCGTGGATACTACGGTGACGTTCGTAAGCGAAGGCACCTATGTGCTGCAGCTCACCGCCAATGACACGGCGCTTCAGGCCAATGACAGCGTTACGATAACCGTTCAGGCGGCGCCGGTGTTATCCGATGTTGTCGTTACGCCCTCTACTGCCGCGCTGACATCCGGGGGTACGCAGCAGTTCGTTGCGAGCGGCACCGACCAATACGGGGATGTGTTCCCCGTGGTGGCCACGTGGTCCGCAACTGGCGGCTTGATTGATGTGGATGGTATTTATACAGCCGGTTTTATAGCGGGTTCCTTTGTCGTTACCGCTACTGACGGCAGCGTTAGCAAAACGGCAAGTGTGAGCATTGACACAGCGCCTGCTGCGCCGGCAAGCGTCACTGCGTCCGGAGAGGATAATCAAGTCAGCCTTGACTGGGCCGATAACAGCGAACCTGATATAGCCGGTTACAACGTTTGGCGTTCAGAGACGCAAGGTGGTGGCTATGCAAAGATTGCCGGGCCAGTGATCGCCAGCGCGTATATCGACACGCTCGTGACTAACGGCACACTTTACTATTACGTTGTCAGCGCCGAGGATGCGATAGCCAATGTTTCTGATTTTTCCGCAGAGGTGGTGGCGATTCCAAACCCACCCGCTGTTGCCTACTGGAGGCTCGACGAAGGTACCGGTACGGCGGTGGCAGATTCTGCGGGTATTAGCGACGGAACTATTGTTGGCGCGGCCTGGGCGGCTGGTATTAGTAGTAATGCGCTCGACTTTAACGGTAGCGGCGACCACGTTGGCATAGACGTCAACACGCCGGCGCTGGACATCACGGGCACGCAGATCACTCTGGGCGCCTGGATTTATCCGCGCGATGGTGCCTCGACGCAGCGCGTAATTTCGAAACGGACTGACACGCCTTTAGACGAAGAAGTCTATGCAATGATTATTCAAAACTATCGTCTGGTCTTCAAACTGGACGCTGTGGACATGACCTCGTCGCATATCATTCGCCTTGATGATTGGGTGCACGTCGTCATGGTCTATGACGGCATCGACAAACGGATCTACGTCAACGGTGTTCTTGACGTCGCGACGCCGCAAGCCAAGGTTGATACGATCGATGCCTCATTGCAGTCGCTGCAACTGGGAAGGCGCGATGACAATACGCGTTTCTTTGACGGAAAAATGGATGAAGTTCGGGTCTATGACCGGGCCCTGAGCGCAGATGAAGTAGCGCTCCAGTATGCGTCGGTTGTGCCGCCTGCAGCCACACCTGGGCTGTCGTTTACCGATATTGCTAATCCCAGTATTGCCGCGCCCGACGTACCCTCGGGTACTGCAGGCCCGGTTAGTGGCGGGCAGGGCATCATGTTTGCCGAAGTGGATAACGATTCGCTCCCGGATCTTTACCTGACCTACGATCCGGGTACCCTGGGCGCAAGCGATGATTTCTTTTTTGTCAACGTTGACGGAGCCGTATTTGCGGACGACGCAGAAGCAGGCGACGTTCGAGATACCGACGGCGGGAGCCAGGGGGCGGTATGGGCCGATCTCGACAACGATGGCGACTATGACCTCTATAACGGTTCCGCGCGGCCCAGTTCGGACCCAGCTTTGCCGGTCAATAACAATGTGTATGCGAATAACGGGCTCGGAGTTTTTACCGACGTAACTCCGGCCGACATCCTCGCAACCGCAAACGATACGCGTGGGGTAACGGCGTTTGACATGGACAACGATGGCGACCTTGATCTGTTTGCAGTATCCAGCCCGACTAGTGGGGTTAGCGAGGCTTATCTGAACGGACTGATCGGAGGGGCAGGGAGTTTCGACTTTAGCAGCCATTTGGTGGGCGGTGATCTGACTAGTGTCGGAATCGCAATGCAAGGTGTTATTGCCACAGACTACGACGGTGATGGCTGGATTGACATCCTGGCAGCGAACCGGGGCGGTGAGTTTGCCATCCTGCACAACGATGGTATTGATGGTCCTCTCGGACTTCGAAAATTCTCACTGATCTCGCCGGCCACACTTGGTATTACTGACGGTGACGTAGATGGCATTCCCGACAATGCCGGAGACGGAATCACGACGGCCGACGTTGACAACGATGGCGACCTGGACCTGCTTCTCGTCAGCAATAGCCCCGCCCGCGGCTATCTTTACCTGCGCGACGGCGGACTCTACGTTTTCAAGCAGACCTTCTTCAATGTCGAAGGGTATATGGGCGCGTTTGCCGACCTTGATAACGACGGTGACTTGGATGTCGTATTTGGCGGCGATGAGAGAGTTTTCCTAAACGATGGTACTGGTACATTCTCTTCAGGGCAGTCCGTGCCGGTTGACGAGATTAGTGATCCTCGCGGCATCGCGTTTGCGGACATCGAAGGCGATGGCGACCTTGA
>JALHUQ010000466.1 GCA_022866645.1 Woeseiaceae bacterium
AACGACGTCCTGCGACGGTACGATGATCGGATCACCGTTAGCCGGAGACAAAATATTATTTGACGACATCATTAACGCGCGTGTTTCGAGCTGCGCTTCGATTGACAGCGGCACGTGCACGGCCATCTGGTCACCGTCGAAGTCGGCGTTGAACGCGGTACAGACGAGCGGATGCAGCTGAATAGCTTTACCTTCGATCAAAACCGGCTCGAACGCCTGGATACCAAGGCGGTGCAAGGTTGGTGCCCGGTTCAGCATGACCGGATGCTCACGAATGACTTCTTCGAGAATATCCCAGACTTCCGGTCCTTCACGTTCAACCAGTCGTTTGGCAGCCTTGATAGTTGTCGCCTCACCACGTAGTTGCAGCTTGGAGAAAATGAAGGGCTTGAAGAGCTCAAGCGCCATTTTCTTCGGCAAACCACATTGATGCAGCTTTAATGTTGGTCCGACAACGATGACCGAACGACCTGAGTAATCAACGCGCTTGCCCAGAAGGTTCTGGCGGAAGCGGCCCTGCTTACCTTTAATCATGTCAGCGAGCGACTTCAGCGGACGCTTGTTCGTGCCAGTAATTGCGCGGCCGCGTCGGCCGTTATCGAGCAACGCATCCACAGACTCCTGCAGCATGCGCTTTTCGTTGCGAACGATAATGTCCGGAGCGTTCAGCTCCAACAAACGACGCAAACGGTTGTTACGGTTGATGACGCGACGATACAGATCGTTAAGATCCGACGTTGCGAACCGTCCACCGTCGAGCGGAACCAACGGGCGCAGATCCGGCGGCAATACTGGCAGAACAGTCAGTACCATCCACTCAGGCTTGTTACCCGACTCAACAAAAGACTCAATGAGCTTCAGTCGTTTCGACAATCGCTTGATCTTCGTCTCTGACTTGGTCGCGCCCATGTCCTCGCGAACCTTCAGCATTTCTCGCTGCAGATCGATCGTGCTGAGCATTTCGCGTACCGCTTCGGCACCCATACGGGCATCGAATTCGTCGCCATACTGCTCAAGCGCCTCGAGATACATTTCGTCGGTCATCAACTGACCACGCTCAAGATCCGTCATTCCTGGCTCGACGACGACAAACGCCTCGAAGTACAGAACACGCTCAATCTCGCGCAAGGTCATGTCCAGCATGAGTCCAATACGCGATGGCAGTGATTTCAGGAACCAGATGTGCGCGACCGGGCTTGCCAGATCAATATGCGCCATGCGTTCGCGGCGGACTTTGGTCTGCGTGACCTCAACACCACATTTCTCGCAAACGACACCGCGATGTTTGAGGCGCTTGTACTTGCCGCACAGACACTCGTAGTCCTTGATCGGGCCAAAGATCTTGGCGCAGAACAGACCATCACGTTCCGGCTTGAAAGTGCGGTAGTTAATCGTCTCCGGCTTCTTTACTTCGCCAAATGACCACGACCGAACCATGTCCGGAGATGCCAGACCGATACGAATAGCATCGAAGTCATCAACCGGGTTCTGATACTTGAAAAGCTTAAGCAGATCTTTCATTAGTCTGTCTCCAGCTCAATGTTAATGCCCAAAGATCGAATCTCTTTGACCAACACGTTGAACGATTCCGGCATACCGGCATCCATGTAGTGCTCGCCATCCACGATGTTCTTGTACATCTTGGTGCGGCCCTGGACGTCGTCTGATTTGACTGTCAGCATTTCCTGCAAGGTGTAGGCGGCACCGTAAGCTTCGAGTGCCCAGACCTCCATCTCGCCGAAACGCTGGCCACCGAACTGCGCCTTACCACCCAGCGGTTGCTGAGTAACCAGGCTGTACGGTCCGGTCGAGCGCGCATGCATCTTGTCATCAACCAGGTGGTTGAGTTTCAGCATGTACATGTAGCCAACAGTAACTTCGCGATCGAACTTGTCACCGGTACGGCCATCCCACAAAGTGGACTGACCGGAAACATCCAGACCAGCGAGTTCAAGAAGTCCCTTGATCTCTGCCTCAGAAGCGCCGTCAAATACTGGCGTCGCAGTCGGCACACCCTGGGTCAGGTTACCTGCCAGTTCGAGAATCTCTGCATCATTGAGTGACTTGAGGTCTTCCGTTTGGCCGCCGGTCTTGTTGTAAACGGCATCAAGGAACTGACGCAGTTTTACGATCGACTCTTGCGCTTTGAGCATATTGTCGATCTTCTTGCCGACACCCATCGCGGCCCAGCCGAGGTGAGTTTCGAGCACCTGTCCGACGTTCATTCGGGACGGTACGCCCAAGGGGTTCAAAACGATGTCGACCGGGTTGCCGTCTTCGAGGTAGGGCATATCTTCGACGGGTACGATTGTCGAGATAACACCCTTGTTACCGTGGCGACCAGCCATCTTGTCGCCCGGCTGGATGCGACGCTTAACGGCAAGGTAAACCTTGACCATCTTGAGTACACCCGGAGCCAGGTCATCACCGGCCGTGATTTTGTTTTTCTTGACATCGAAGCGACGATCGAACTCTTCGCGTTGCAACTTGAGGCGTTCGAACGCCTTTTGCAGCTGTTCATTCGCATCGTCGTTCTTCAGGCGAATCTCGAACCATTGCTCACGCTGCAGCTCATCAAGGTAGGCCTTGGTGATTTTGCTTCCAGACTTCAGCTTGTTCGGGCCGCCCTGCGCCATCTTGCTGGTAAGCATAGTCTCGACGCGTTCGTAGATGTCCTCTTCGAGGATACGCAGCGTGTCATCAAGGTCTTTTCGAACGCTTTCGAGTTCAGACTTTTCAATTGACAATGCACGATGGTCTTTCTCGACACCGTCGCGAGTGAATACGCGAACGTCGATAACCGTACCGTCCATGCCCGGCGGAACGCGCAGGCTGGTGTCTTTAACATCGGACGCTTTCTCACCGAAAATTGCACGCAGGAGTTTCTCTTCCGGCGTCAGCTGTGTTTCGCCCTTCGGCGTAACCTTACCGACCAGAATATCACCTGCCTTAACTTCAGCTCCGATAAACGCTATACCGGACTCATCGAGTTTCGCGAGCGCGGCATCACCAACGTTCGGAATATCCGACGTGATGTCTTCAGAGCCGAGCTTCGTATCGCGAGCGACGCACTGCAGCTCTTCAATATGAATCGTGGTGAAACGATCTTCCTTGACCACACGCTCTGAGATCAGAATCGAATCCTCAAAGTTGTAACCGTTCCATGGCATGAACGCGACCTTGAGGTTCTGGCCCAGCGCGAGCTCACCCTTGTCGGTCGAGGGACCATCTGCCATTACGTCACCGGCCGCGATAATGTCGCCGTTCTTAACAAGCGGACGCTGATTGATACACGTGTTCTGGTTTGAACGTGTGTATTTGGTCAGGTTGTAGATATCTACACCTGGCTCGGCGGCAGTTGTTTCGTCATCATTAACACGGACAACGATTCGCGACGCGTCAACCGAATCAACGCGGCCACCACGGCGCGCAACCACCGTTACACCTGAGTCGACGGCAACAGCGCGTTCGATGCCGGTCCCAACCAGCGGCGCCTCGGCGCGCAGAGTTGGGACAGCCTGGCGTTGCATGTTCGATCCCATGAGCGCGCGGTTAGCGTCATCGTGCTCCAGGAACGGAATCAATGCGGCAGCAACCGATACAATCTGCCGAGGACTTACGTCCATGTAGCTGACGTCCGCCGGCGCGGCCAGAGTGAATTCGTTCTTGTGGCGTACGGCGACGAGACTGTCGACAAACTTGCCGTTCTTATCGAGCTCGGCATTCGCCTGCGCAACTATGAACTGGCTTTCTTCGATTGCCGACAGGTAATCGATGTCGAGTGTCGCTTTACCGTCTTTAACGCGGCGATACGGCGTTTCGAGAAAACCGTACTCGTTGGTGCGAGCGTAAACAGCCAAAGAGTTGATCAGACCGATGTTCGGTCCTTCCGGCGTTTCGATCGGGCAAACGCGGCCGTAATGAGTCGGGTGAACGTCGCGAACTTCGAAGCCCGCGCGCTCGCGCGTCAAGCCACCGGGCCCAAGCGCCGAGACACGGCGTTTGTGAGTGACCTCTGACAGCGGGTTGTTCTGGTCCATGAACTGCGACAACTGCGACGAGCCAAAGAATTCTTTGACCGCTGCAGCAACCGGCTTGGCGTTAATCATATCTTGTGGCATCAAGGCGTCAGCCTCTGCCTGCGTCAGACGTTCCTTGACCGCACGCTCAACACGTACCAGACCCACACGGAACGCGTTCTCAGCCATTTCACCAACGCTACGTACACGTCGATTACCAAGATGATCGATATCATCGACCGTGCCGAAACCGTTGCGAATGTTAATCAGGGTCGACAGCACATCAAGGATATCGTCCTTATCCAGTACGCCCTCGCCTTCCGATTTATCACGTCCCACACGACGGTTGAATTTCATGCGTCCAACAGCCGAAAGATCGTAGCGGTCGGAGTTAAAAAACAGATTCTGGAACAGGTTTTCAGCTGCTTCCTTGGTCGGCGGCTCGCCCGGGCGCATCATGCGGTAAATCTCAACCAACGCCTCCAGACGAGTGGTTGATGGATCGATGTTTAAGGTGTTCGAGATAAACGGACCACGATCAAGGTCATTCACATAGAGTGTGCTGATATGCTTGATGTCGGCCTTGATCAACTTATCGACCAGTTCGACCGTCAGCTCAGCGTTGGCTGCTGCCAGCAACTCGCCGGTTTCCTTATCGACGATGTCATTCGCGAGGATCTTGCCCTCGAGGTACTCTTTCGGTACGACCAGCTTGTCGACCGATGATTGCATCATTTCGCGGACGTGTTTCGCCGTAATTCGTTTGCCATCTTCGACGATGAGCTTGCGGCCCAGTTTGATGTCGAATGACGCGGTCTCGCCGCGCAGGCGCTCAGCCACGAGCCCCATCTTGATTTCTTTTTCTGAGAGATAAAACTCCGTATTCTCAAAGAACAAGTCGAGCATTTCTTCGTTGGTCATTCCCAAGGCACGCAGA
>JALHUQ010000063.1 GCA_022866645.1 Woeseiaceae bacterium
CGCACCCGCGTCAACGACGCCGGCCTTTCGCAGCACGTCGAGTTGATTCGGTGTATTGGCAAGCGCCAGCTCGACCTCTTGTCTGGCCTTTTTTACGACCGGAGCGAATTCGCTGTCAGGATTCACCGAGGTCTGATGCCGGATGCTGTCGGCAAAGGCAGCAATCACAGAGAGAATAGTTCCTTCTCTGGGTTGCGATAGGGCGTCATGGGCGTATTCAGAGCCCATGGCGACGGCCTTGCCGAACGTGTAGGTTGTGAAGCGGGTAGTTTCGCCCGCGGAATCGCTCATCCCTTGAAAGAATTGCGCGACGATCGCGCCGGAATTTCCGCGAGCGCTGTCCAGCAGCGCGTCAGCCATCGCAGCCAACATTGTTCCAAGATGTTTTTTGGAGGTTTTTTGGAGTACACCGAGAGCGGCACCGAGCGAAAGACTGAGATTGGTACCGGTATCGCTATCCGCTACCGGGAAGACATTGATGCGATTCAAGAGCTCTTGTTGCGCGATGACACGATGGATTCCCGATACCAGCGCCTCCGCCAGAATATCGCCATCGACGTGCCTGCGCGCGATTTCGTTCAACAGGTCAGACCGCTTTCAGTCGCGACGCAAAAGAAAATATTGCCCCTGATGGCTCAGCACAACGCCATCGGGGGTGATTTCGGCGATGACAGGGCCCTCGTCGAGTTGTGACCCCTCACGAAGTTTTGTCATGTTGATGAAAACGAACCGATCTTCGGGTTCGGCACTGTAAACGTGGATATCGAGATGCAAATCCGGGAGCCCGCTAGACCCGCTGGCGCGGACTTCCTGTAGCGATGGATAGCGGTCCGATGCGGCAACCAATGACGGGTTTTGGGAAATCAGCACCGCCTGCACAGTCTGATTCGCATTCGTTGCCACGAGCTCAGTAGTGCCGTTTTCCTGCTGCTCGGGAGGGCGTTGTCTTGCGGCGGCAACTTTTTGCTCAAAACTGGGTTGCGCTGCGATATCTTCAACTGACGGTGGGGTGGCTTCCGCTATAGCGGGCGCAGGCCCCGGCGTTGGCGATGGCGCGGAATCGGGTCGCAGCAACAGTCCTATCAGAACGACGAGGTTCAAGAGTAGCAAGAAGCCGACGCCCCACAGCCAACGCGGAACGGACGACACTTTGGGGCTGAGCGGAATCGCCGCGAATTCGGCGCCGCCCCGCTGCTGCCGGTCAATTTCCGATTTCTTAAGCGCGTCGAGTATGAATGACATGTACTAGTCCTGGTCGATTCTGGGGCGGGTAAGTCGCGGCGAGCCGTCCGGCGCCAGCAGCGAACTGATGACAATCAAAGTCTGTTGCCCGGCGAGCCCGTCAACATCAAGTCGATAGTCTCTTTGAAACTGACGCACAACCGTTTGCAGATTGGCGTCGTATTCATCACTGTCAATATTGTCGCTCTGATAGCGCAGGTCAATATCAGCGAGGTTTTTTCGTAACCAGAGCACTTCGGCGCCGCGCGACCCCGACGACAGCGATACCGGCACACCACCGGGAGGTCGCCACAGCAACATGAACTGACCGAACCATAAATCCGAAATTTCGCTAACCGGATGCGTTACGGTGACGCCGCCGATCGACACCTCGGCGCTGTCGTCATGAATGGCGGTAAGGACGAGTTCGTGCGAGTCGCCCTGCTCATCAATGACAGTCAGGATGGCGGGACGATTCAGCTGCCGTAATCCGTTCCACGAGCCGCGTTGGTAGAGACATGCCAATCCCGCGGCGGCTGCCTGCGAACAAGCGTTCTTCGATCCGCGAGTGTATTCAAGACCCCAAAGATCGAAGAGAGAGGCTAATGCAAAATCCGCTGTAGTCAAATCGCCGGCGAGGGCGAGTTCCTCGGCCAGTGTCGCCGGCGCGTCTTCAGGCGCCGGCACGGCTGCAGTTGTCGTATTCCCCATTGGCTGGTCCGAAGGGGCGTCGGATTTCAGGATCTCTGTCGCAGCAGGTGCCATCACCAATGGGCTGGCATCAACAATGACCGTTGCGGGGTCGCGTGTCACAGACCAGATACTGGCGGCGACGACGGCGACACTCAATAATCCTGCCGCTATGGCGACGCGCCGAAATACCGGCGTGCCGCCGAGCTCGCCCGAAACTTCGGCTGCGGCACGCCGGATCAGTCGTTTCGTGACGATACGGGACTCCTGACTGTAGGCGCCCAACAATGCTCGATCACAAATAACATTGATCAGCCTCGGCACGCCTTCAGAAATTCGGAACACTTCCTTTTTCGCGGCGTTGTCGATGACTTCGCCGAGCGCGCCGGCGACGCGCAAACGATGCTCCACGTACTGTGCGGTTTCCTCGCGAGTCAGGGGTTCGAGGTGATATCGGCCAGTTATACGCTGTGCCAGTTGTCGCAGATCGTTACGGCTGAGTAGTTCACGCAATTCCGGTTGCCCAATCAGAATTATCTGCAGCAACTTCTGTTTGGCAGTTTCGAGATTGGTCAGCAGTCTGACCTGCTCAAGCACTGCCGGTGCGAGGTTTTGCGCCTCATCGACCACCAGTATGGTGCGGCGGCCTGCAGCGTGGGCTCCTAACAGGTGATGGTTTAATGCGTCCGTTAAGGCCTTAATGCTGTCTTTCTGCTCCGGTATCACGACACCCAGCTCCTCGCAGATCGTCAGGAGGAATTCGTGGGCGGTGATCTGAGGATTTAACACGACGGCGACGTCGGCATTTTCAGGCATACGATTCAATAACAGGGTACGAACCAACGTTGTCTTACCGGTACCCACTTCGCCGGTCAATTGAACAAAGCCGCCGCTTTCAGTCACGCCATAAACCAGGTGCGCGAGCGCCTCGCCATGCCGCGCACTCATAAAGAGGTAACGCGGGTCCGGCGTTATCGAAAACGGCTTTTCATGCAGTCCAAAAAAGTGCGTGTACATCGTGTCGATTCTACCCTAACGGTCGAGGGTCTTCGCTCGCCCAACGGACAACGAGCCGAATTTTTCGCGGATTTCATCGACTGTGACGTCGATAACCGCTGTGTTGCGTGCAATGTCGCTGGGGAACAGATCGGCCTGTTCGGCGGGTGCGAGCTTGCTGCCGCCAACGCCGAGCAGGCGAATTCTGGCGCCCGGATTGCTGGCAAGCCAAACGTTCAATAGCGCGCGAGCGACGTCATAGATCTGATCAGTGCCGTTGGTTGGCGGTTTTACGCTCTGCTGGCGCGTGTAGCTTGTAAAGTCTGCTCTTCGAATCTTGATTTGTACCGTACCCGCGGAGAGGGCAGATTTTCGGAGACGCGTTGCAGTGCGCTCGGCCAATCGTAGCAATTCCCGGTCCATGTCAGCTGGCTTCGACAAGTCCTGATCATAGGTTTCCTCCGCGCTGATTGATTTTTCATCGCGGCTGGGTACAACGGGACGGTGATCGATCCCGGCTGCCCGGTCGCGCGTCTTCTGGGTGTAACGCCCAAATATGGGCTCAAGATCGCGATCGTCAGCCATTCGCAGATCGCGCACAGTCGTAACACGGATGGCGTTGAGGCGTTTCAGAGTCTCCCGACCGATACCCGGAATGACGCGCACGGGCAGCGGATCAAGCTTCGTGGGGTAGTCGTCGGGCATAACGATAGTCAGGCCATCGGGCTTGTCGAGATCCGAGGCGATCTTGGCGACCAATTTGTTTTCGGCAACACCGACGGAAGCAGTCAAATGAGTTTCATTCCTGACGCGCCGTTTGATCCTGGCCGCAATTTCAGGTGGCGGACCGAACAACCTGACGCTGGCAGTGACGTCGAGAAACGCCTCATCAAGAGACAAACCTTCGACCAGCGGTGTGAACTCACCGAAAATCGCAAAGATCTGCTGCGACGCTTCCACATAGTGCGACATTCTTGGCTTCACACGTACCAGATGATCGCAGCGACGAATCGCCTCTGCCATCGGCATTGCCGAGCGAATTCCGAACTTGCGGGCTTCATAGCTCGCAGCGGCGACGACGCCCCGGTTGCTGCCGCCCCCGACAACAACCGGTTTTCCTATCAGGTCTGGATTGTCCCGTTGCTCGACGGATGCATAAAAGGCATCCATATCAACATGCAGAATGCAGCGTGTTGAAACGGCCATGTCTTTATCGGGCGCGTTCGACGATGTAGTGCGCGAGCCAGCGCAGCGGAGCGGCGGAATCACCGAAGCGTTCGAGGCTTCCGAGTGCGTCGGCGAGAAGTTCATCGCAACGTTTTCGCGAAGCTTCAATGCCAAACATCGCAGGGTAGGTCGCCTTGTTCAGAGACGCGTCCGAGCCGGCCGTCTTGCCGATGACCTGGGTGTCGCCTTCCACATCGAGGATGTCGTCCTTGATCTGAAAAGCGGTGCCGATACCGCGGCCAAATCGATCCAGCGCGTCGGCATCGGCAGCTGGCAGATCATTACTCAAGAGACAGGCCGATACGACGGACGCGTGTATCAGGGCGCCGGTCTTCAGCGAATACATGTGCTCAAGTTCAGCCGCAGACAATGCTGTGCCTTCCGCGGCAAGATCGATCGACTGTCCGCCGGTCATTCCAGTCGAACCGCAAGCGTCGGTAATCAGGCGGACCAGCTGTATTGCGGCACCCGGGGGAGCACCCTGGACGTTCGCGAGCACCGAAAATGCAAGTGGTTGCAAGGCGTCCGCCGCAAGTATCGCAGTCGCCTCGTCGTACTGCTTGTGAACGGTTGGTTTGCCGCGCCGCAGATCATCGTTGTCCATAGCTGGCAGATCGTCGTGAACCAGTGAAAATGCATGAATCAGCTCGATAGCCACCGCGGGTGCATCGAGCAGATTTGTCGCGACGTTCAGACATTCGCCGGTGGCGTAAACAAGCAAGGGACGCACGCGTTTTCCGCCATTAAGAACGGCGTAGCGCATCGCATCGTGCAGTCGCTCCGGACTCCTGGACGCAAGCGGCAGGGCCGCGTCCAGTCCCTGGTCAACGCGGGCTGTATAGCTGGCAATGCGGTCTTCGAAGCTGTCGGACAAAGCACACTCGCTGCGGATCTGGCCGTGTAGCGTACACGGAATTCAGGCACCGTGCGCGGCCCGCACTGGGCTATAATTCGCGTCTTTTATTGGCTCGAAAGATCGGGAAAGTGCCTATGCAGGCGACCGCCATTGCACAGCCTAACATTGCGCTGATCAAGTACTGGGGCAAGCGCGACGTCGAGCGTAACCTGCCCGCGGTCGGCTCGATCTCGATTACTCTCTGCGCCCTCTATACAGAAGTGAATGTTGAGCTTGTGGCCGACCTGCCCGGCGATGTTTTGCTGGTGAACGGGGTCGAGAATCAGCCGATGTTGCCGCGAGTCAGCGCTTGCCTGGACAGAGTCCTGGGCGAAAAACGAGCATTTGCCCGCGTGGCCAGCGACAGCAATTTCCCGATTGCTGCCGGACTCGCGTCCTCGGCGTCGGCGTTTGCAGCAATGACCGTGGCCGCAGCTGCAGCTGCCAACCTGAGCTACACCAGCGAAGCGTTGGCGCGACTCGCTGGGGCGACGTCCGGTTCCGCCGCCCGATCGTTGTTCGGCGGCTACGCTGAATTGTCGAATTCCGGCGATACCATCAATGTCAGCTCGCTTTGCGAGCCTGAATCCTGGCCTCTCGAAGTGGTGGTCGCGATCACAGAGCCGGGACCGAAGCCGACGAGTTCGACCGTGGCGATGGAACTGTCTCGTCAGACCTCGCCCTTTTATGACCGTTGGGTCCTGCAACAGGAACACGATCTCGACGTCGCACGCGCTGCGATACTGAAACGTGACTTCGCGCAACTCGCGACCATCGCCGAACACAATTGCCTTAAAATGCATTCAGTCATGTGGGCGTCACGGCCGCCAATGGTTTTCTGGAACGCCGCGACGATGCGCTGCCTGCAGACCGTGCGGCGATTGCAGGGCGAAGGTTGTAATGTCTTTTTCACTATCGACGCAGGCCCGCAGGTCAAAGCAGTCTGTCTGCCAGCAGAAGTCGAGCGCGTTCGTCTGGCCCTGGCTAACACGCCGGGGGTTCAGAAAATAATGACCAGCAGCCTGGGCTCCGCCGCGCGATTGGTTAATGCGGCATGAGGAGTGAGGTGCTCGCCAGCGCTCCCGGAAAAGTGGTTCTCAGCGGGGAATATGCTGTGCTCGATGGCGCGCCGGCGATCGCGATGGCCGTCAATCGGCGCGCCCGCGTAACGCTCACTAGTATCGCGGGCGATATTTCCGAAGTTAAAGCGCCGGGCTACACCGACGACGTTGGTCGCTTTCAAAATACTGACGGAGGCATTTTGTGGCGGAACGGGCAGGAATATTTTCGCATTGTGGATTCCGTCTGGCGGGCCGCCGATGTTGTGCAGAACGGTGCGAAAACGCTGAATCTGGATACATCCGAATTCATCGATGCATGTTGCCGACGAAAAATCGGAATCGGATCAAGCGCGGCACTCACAGTCGCGTTATGCGCTGCCGTCAGGCAAACGGAAGACGCCGCGGCAACCATGGAGATGGCGCAACGGGCGCACGCTGATCTGCAGGGCGGCGTCGGCAGTGGCGTCGATGTTGCGTGCAGCTTGAGCGGCGGCTTGATCGAGTACCGTATGGCAGGTTCTGCCGTGGCGCGACTGGACTGGCCGGATCGCTTGTTATACCGCCTGATATGGACTGGCGTTACGGCCAGCACGAAAGACAGGCTGCAAAAACTTGATGCGGGAATCAGCAGGCCATCCCGGGTACGACTTGCTGGCGCGTCTGAAGATATGGCGATGGCCTGGACCAGCGGCGATGCCAGAAGTTTGCTCGATGAGTATAAAGGCTATTGTGAGCATCTTTATCAATTCAGTATTGACCACCATCTCGGCATATTCGATGCTGGCCACAATGAACTGTGGCGAGCCGCGAGCGCTGAAAATCTGGTCTACAAACCGTGTGGTGCTGGCGGCGGGGACATTGGCATCCTGTTGGGTACGGATGAGGCGGTGTTAGCCGCGTTCGCTGGCAAGCTGGCCGCGAATTACACGATACTGGACTGCAAACTGAGCTCTGTCGGCGTGACAATGAATGCACCGGAAGTAGAACGATTATGAGCGACTCGCGCTTATCGGGACTGTACCGCCTGAGTGTTCCGGAACGCATCGCGGAACTCGAAAAGCTCGGTTGGCTGACCGCAGAGAGTGCCCGTGAGTTGCGAGCGGGTCAGCAGGTAATGTCGGTGCTGATGGCGGATAAGATCATCGAAAACGTCATCGGCGTTTTTGGGCTGCCGCTGGCAATTGCGCCCAATTTCATCGTGAACGGGCGCGAGTGCATCGTGCCGCTGGTCGTCGAAGAACCCTCAATTGTCGCGGCATTGAGCAGCGCAGCAGCGCTGGCCAGGCGTACGGGTGGATTTTCGGCAACGCTCGAAGAATCACTGCTCGCAGGGCAAATTCACGTGTCGGGCGTTGCGGATGTCGACGCAGCGCTCGCATTGCTCGCTGCCGCCGCTGATGAGCTGCGCGAGATCGCGGATAGCGTACATCCCCGCCTCAAAATACGCGGCGGTGGTGTACGAGATCTGGAATTTCGAACGCTGCGGCTCGCAGACAACTCTCCGCTCGTCGTTGTGCATGTCCTGGTCGATACCTGCGACGCAATGGGCGCCAATTTGGTGAATACCCTTTGCGAGGCGATCGCGCCGAGGATTTCAGAAATATGCGGTGGCGATATTGCCCTCAGAATCCTCTCCAACCTGGTCGACAGGTCGATCGCTACAGCCACTGTTCGATTTACAGTCGCTGACCTGGCCAGTGGCGAGACCAGCGGCAGTGTGGTTCGTGATCGAATCGTACTGGCCGGTGAAATTGCCTGCGCCGATCCGTATCGAGCTGTGACACATAACAAGGGTGTAATGAACGGCATCGATGCGCTTGCGATTGCGACCGGCAATGACTGGCGGGCAATCGAGGCGGGAGCTCATGCCTGGGCCGCCCGCAGTGGCCAGTATTCAGCGCTCACTCGCTGGTCCGTCGCGGCCGACGGCGACCTGGTGGGTGACATCGAATTACCGCTAAAGCCGGGAATCGTCGGAGGCACCTTATCAGCGAATCCGGCGGCGGCTATCGGGCTCGCGATAGCCGGCGTGCGGTCGGCAGTGCAGCTCGCGGAGCTGATGGCGGCGGTGGGTTTGGCGCAGAATTTTGCCGCTCTGCGGGCCTTGGCGACCGGTGGAATTCAGCAGGGCCATATGCGACTGCATGCGCGCAGCCTTGCGGCGGCGGCGGGCACGCCGGATAGACTGCTCACTGAGCTTGTCAACAAGCTCGTCGACAGCGGTGAGATCAAAGACTGGAAGGCGGCCGAAATTCTCGACGAGCTCGAAACCGGAGAAATGAACGATAGAGAGGGCATGGATGTGGCGGTCGCGTCGGCGGCCGGCAAAATAATCCTGCTCGGCGAGCATGCCGTTGTTTACGGACGTCATGCAGTCGCGGTGCCAATCCCGAATGCGGTTACCGCGTCAGTCTCGTTGTCGGCTGAAAACACAACACTGCGGGTTCCGGAGTGGGGATTTGTTGCCAATATCGATGCAAGCGGCAGCGCAGGCATCGATGCGATGGTGAACCTGATCAGGAAAGAACTCGCTATCGCTGATGTGAACTTTACTATTCATGTGACGTCATTTTTGCCTCGCGGCATGGGGTTGGGTTCGTCGGCTGCGATTGCGGTCGCGATGACTCGTGCTTTTGCGCTTTGCACGAAGCGTGACCTGGATGATGCGGCGTTGAACGACATTGCCTACGAGTGTGAAAAACTTGCTCATGGCAATCCGTCCGGCATCGACAACACAGTTTCTTGTTATGGCACAGCGATGCTGTTCCGGAATGGCAATACACCGAGCATGAAGGTGTTGTCGCTGGATGAAGTTCCGCCGCTGGTGATAGCTTTCAGTCATGGACTCGGGTCTACGCTTGAGCAGGTGGCGGCGGTCCGCAGGCGACACGAAAAGAATTCAGAACACTATGACGCGTTATTCGACCAGATCGATGCACTTAGCCTGGCGGGTGCTGCGGCTCTGGTATCGAAGCAGTACGACCAGCTGGGGCGCCTGATGAATATCTGTCACGGCCTTCTAAACGCGATTGAAGTTTCCACCCCCGATATCGAAAAAATGGTCGCAATAGCTCGCGACAACGGCGCGGTGGGCGCCAAGTTAACCGGTGCCGGTGGAGGGGGTTCGATAGTGGCTCTGTGCCCGGCTAAAGAGGACGACGTGCGGTCTGCGCTGCAAAGGGCAGGATATCGGACCTTGCCGTCTTTGAAATTTAAAGGAGAGCTAAGTGAGTGATGTTCACCGAAACGTGTCTTCGGAGCGCGAGGAACTCATACTCGTTGATGCTGATGACAATGAAACGGGCTTTGGAACGAAGGCAGATTGTCACGATGGAGAGGGCGTATTGCACCGTGCCTTTTCACTGTTCCTGTTCAATGCCGAAGGTGAACTGTTGTTGCAGCAGCGAGGCAATCAAAAGCGTCTGTGGCCTGGATTCTGGTCCAACAGTTGTTGCAGCCATCCTCGGCGCGGCGAAACCATGCCGGTTGCTACTCTGCGACGCTTGAGTGATGAGCTCAATATTTCAGCACAGCTCGAATACATTTATCAGTTTTGTTATCAGGCAAGGTTCAGTGAGGCCGGATCGGAGAATGAGCTGTGCCATGTGTTTTTGGGCAGGCTGGACGGTGCAGTTCGGCCGAACGACAGCGAAATTGAAAGTATCCGGTTTATCACGGCAACGAATCTGGACAAAGAGCTGGCGCTGCATCCAGAGCGATTTACGCCGTGGTTCATTGATGAGTGGCGAACCTTGCGCGAGGACTACGCCGGGCCGTTAGCCCGCTACGCGATATAGCGGTAGTACTCGATTCCCAGGTCCGAGAAGTGGCGGTCGACGCTGTTACCGACGCGGTCGATGACGAACTCGTTTCTGGCGATGTAATCCAGACCCTGAACTCGCCGGCCGTCGTGCAGCGCTTCGTATTGCTGACGGTCGAGGTCGAGCGTCAATTCCATGGCGTCAGAGAAGTGGATTTTTGCAGCGGCCTCGCGCCAGCTTTCGGCCATGAAAAATGGAATGACCTCGGCGGCGTCGCCGCTGCCGTAGCCCAAGGTTAGTACCTCTTCGCCTGTGGACAGCGAATCCTCTTCAAGCGCCTGTTCAAATCCCGCCGCCATCCATGCCGGCAACGCGGCTGTGTACAAATTGCCGAGGTCGAGCATGGTATCGCTGCCGAGACGAAGCTTGTCGAGAATCTCGTGGCGGTAATGTCGTGATGCGCGAAACGCTCCAAGTACGGCCATCGCCAGGGGATACGCCTCGTATTGCAGTCGTTCGGGTCCCGCCAGATCCGACACGTCGGGCTTGCTCAGCATTTCCGCAAGCAATGCGTCGACGTTAACGCCTGCTTCGTAGCAATACGACGCGAGTTCGGCGCGATCCTCCGCTTTGCCTTGTGCAAGTGCGAACAAATAGCAGACAGCAAATCCGGTTTCAGGCATGCGGCGATAGGGTCGGTGCAAGAACAATGTGCGTAATGAGCGCAGATGTTCGATCGAGTTGAGCTTGCGCTTCTCGTACATGTCGGTGAGGGCATGCAGGGTCTCGTCGATATAACAGGTCGTCGAGTATTTGCCGTTGAAGATCGGAAAATCCTGAACCTGGTGCGATTCGGAGCGATCCTGCCCGCAAAAGCGCAGCATTGGCTTGCGAAAATCCATGATGCGGTAGTCAGAAGCGGACCCGGAGCCGATCAAATCGACCACCGCCAGCTTGGGGTTTTCCTCAAGCAACATTGCGACGGCGCCGGCGCCCTGGGTGGGTTCTCCGGAGCTGCCGCGCGCGTATTCCGCGATATCGGCACAAACAACGATCGCCGGGCTGCCAGCGCCATCCAGAGCAAGGTGTCGAATCGCGCCTTTCATGCCGTAAACACCGCCAAGACAAGCGTGCTTGAATTCCGGCACTTCGCAACTTCGTGAAATCGGCGCCTTGCCACGCGCTTCCATGGCCTGGTCGACCATGCCTTTGACAATGATCGCGCCCGCGGAATTGTCGGTACTGGATTCGGTGCCGAGACCCAGGAATTTCACGCGGCCGGGATCAACGTCGTATTGGTCAATCAGACGGATAACGGCATTGGCTGCCATCGTGTAAACGCTGTGATTCGGGCCACGAACGCGGAAGCTGCGCCCGACAACTTCGCGAATCTTCGGCCACTGATTATCTGTCCAGCTGCACCAATCCTCCAGCCACACGCGATACGGCGGTACGTACGCCGCGAGTCCGCTGATTCCGATAGGCTTTCTTGGCATGGATGGCTTCATGGAAGGTGTCTGCTTAGCCCGGCGATTCTAGTGTCCCCGAGCCTTTCTCTCAACTACTTATTCTACCGTTATCGTGATGGCTTCGGATACCAGTGGTGGCTCATGAGGGATGTGCAGATGATCGCCGAGTAACATTTGCAGGGTGTGCTCGCCGGGTGGCAGCACTATTTCGGTCGCGGTTCTGCCGTCCCCGAAGTGCACGTGGCGCTCGTCGGCCGGAATGGGCAGTCCGAGATTCGGTATATCCGTATCGATCAACAAATGATGGTGCCCCGAATTGGGCTGATTATCGCCGGCTTTGACGACATCCATGCCTTCAATACCGAACTCGATTTGGATGGGATTTGTGACCGTCGCACCGTTGGCGGGCGTTATGAAAAAGACGCTGGCGCCCTCGGCGGACGCCGTGCGTGGCATTGCGGCCGGCTTGGACGCTGCGGCCGGCTGAACCGCGGCGGTGGGTTCCTCGACAGATTTTTCGGCACAGGCGCCAAGGCCAAAGACCAGGCCGCTAAGAAAGAGAATTCGCAGTTTCATGGGTGTTCCTTTAATCAGGGTGATAATACGGCGACGAGAAAAGCGCCGAGCATTGTAAAGGTGGCGCCGGTCAGATAAGCGACCAGTAGTATGACGTACTTGAAAATAGTTACCACGTGTCCCTGCCCGTATACGTGGCGCATGGCTTTGTAGAGGTACACGGGAATGTAGAACGATGCTACTACGATAATCAGCGTACTGATGCCGTCGATAGCGCCGTCCTCGGCAGCCAGCAGGCCGGTGATACGCGCAAACAGGATCTGCAGCGCGAGCATGAGAAAGAAAAACGCGTGGAAGTGCACGAAAAACAGCAAGTGCTCCACAAAGTATCTTCGCGACAGCGGATAGAGCAATTTCAGGACCATTGCCATTATTGGCAGGAGAACGATGAGCGCAACGGGAATATTGTCTGCTATCGCAGCAATAAAGTTCTTACTACCACGAGCCTTATTATGTTTGCATATTTGCTGCACCTGTTCGTCCGTAAAGCGATCCTGCAGCCACGCGGGTATATCCCCGTCTCCCGTGATCGAAGCGTTTTCACAGTCGCCGAAAAAATCGTTGTCGTCATCGCCCCCGAAATTAATTTGAAAGTCACCGTCGGCCTTCGAAAACTCTGCAACGATATCCTCGGGGAGCGTCCCCTCGACATCGAGTGCATCCAGTTTTTCTATTGCTGCCGCGAGTTGCTGTTCCCTTTCTGCGGAAGCCGCTTTCGCGGCTTCTTCTTTCTGGGCCGTCTCCTCAGCCGTTGGTATTGGTACGGGATCGATAATCTGCCGAATACTCTGTGGGTCAAAAAAGGCGACCAGAAAGAAAATGACGCTCAGGACCAGGTAGGATCGAAACGGCGGCATGTACCGAGCGCGTCGGCCCTCGAGATAGTCCCTTGTCAGCTTGCCGGGCCTGATCAGCAATGGCACGACAGTGCGCCACAGTCTGGAGTCGAGTTCGAAGAGATCGCCAAACGCCTCGCGCAGCAATTGCCAAATACTGATCAGTCGACTGCGTGAACGCTGGCCGCAGATGCCGCAATACTGGCCTCTAAGTCGAGTCCCGCAATTCAGGCACACCGGACTTTCGTTCGGCGGCAAATCGAGCACGTGATCGGTGCGCAACGTGCGGCTCTCAACTATGATCTGGTCGCCGAATTGCTCCGCGGCCTCCGCATCGATATCGGCGAAATAGCCGTCGAGAAGTTCGTCCAGCGCGTTGTCGTCGCGAGCAAGGAACTGGCAGGTCCGAATCGTATGGCCATCGCCATCGATACCGTGTTCGAACAGACGAACGTTTTCGATGCCAGCCTGAAGTAGCGCCGTCCTGCCTAGCTCTTCCAGCCATGACTCGAAGTCCGGCGGCATCGTGCCTGCGATGACAAAATTGATCTCATACAGGGGGCCGGCGTAGTTCGTCATAGTCTACGGCCCGCTGCTCAGGCTTTTTCTTGGCTCTTGGATGTTTTGCGGGCAGTCTTTTTCTTGCTCGATTTTTTCGCTACCACGGTTTTTTTCACATCAGTCTTGTTCTGGATGGGCTTCGTCGCAGCGGGCTCAGGCTTTCTGGTGTTGCGAGAAAGTTCGTCGGGTGCGAAATCGTCCACGGCGAGCAGGGCCAAAACCTTGTTGTGGTAAGAGCGCATGTTTCGTGCTTCGGCCTTGCTGATGACTTGCGCTTTTTCTGCCTCGCCGATTTGCTCACCCAAATAATCGGATGACAGCAGGCCCTCTCTTCTTGCCTGCCGCAAGCGGCGTTCAATGGGCTCGTACTCCGTAGCGAGTTCCAGTGCCTCCTGCAGCAGACCGAGCGGGTTGCCGGGTTCCAGCGTCTTATAGGCGAGCTGACTCAGGCGCTCGCGTGCTTCGCCGGGAGTGGTTATCAGTTCGACGACCTTTCTGGAGATTTCATCCGACGGGGCTGAATAGGTACGGCCGCGCGGGAAAATAAATACACGTAGTAACGCGGCAACCCAGCGATTCGGGAAATTGCGCAGGAAGGCATGCAGCGCTTCCTGGGCCTGGTACATCAGAGTCCGGACCGACCATTCGACGAGAGGCAGGTCGGTAGCGCGACGTCCCTGATTCTCGAAATGCTTGAGCACAGTCGATGCGAGATACATGGAGCTAAGAATGTCTCCGAGGCGGGCAGACAGCAGCTCTTTTTTCTTCAGTGCGCCGCCCAGGCTCAGCATCGCGAAATCGGACGCCAGCGCAAACGCAGCACTGTAACGATTGATATTCTGGTAATACCGCCTCGTCGGCGTGTTCAAGGGCACCCGGCTGAATTTCGCGTGTGTCAGGGCAAGGAAAAATGAACGAGCCATATTACTGATCGCGTAGCCGATATGGCCGAACAATGCAGCGTCAAACTCGACCAGTCCGCGATCCAGATCATCATCACTCGCCGCATGCAGCTCTTTTAAAACGAAAGGATGGCAGCGAATTGCGCCCTGACCATAAATAATCAGGCTGCGAGTGAGAATATTCGCGCCTTCAACAGTAATTGCGATCGGCGTTGCCATGAAAGCGCGGCCAAGGTAATTATTCGGTCCCATCATGACGCCCTTACCGCCGTGGACGTCCATTGCGTCGTTGGCGACTTTTCGGCTGAGCTCGGTGCAGTGATACTTCAGAATCGCTGATGGAACAGCCGGTTTTTCGCCCTGATCGATTGCGCCGGCAGTAACGGCAACTGCCGCATTCATAATGTAGGTGTGCCCGGCGATCCGAGTCAGCGCCTCGCCAACCCCTTCGAAATTTGCGATGGATGTATTAAATTGTTTGCGAATCACTGCATAGGCGCCTGTTGCGTAGCTGGCCGCCTGGCCACCGCCCGCCGACGTTGATGGCAAGGTGATCGCACGTCCGACGGATAGCAGCTCGACGAGCATTTTCCAGCCTTTGCCCGCCATCTCGGGTCCGCCGATAATGTAATCGAGCGGTACAAACACGTCCTTGCCGGAGGTCGGTCCGTTTTGGAATGCGATCGTCAAGGGGTTATGTCGGCGCCCGACTTCGACGCCCGGTATGTTGGTAGGAATCAGCGCCGCAGTGATGCCGTACTCGTCTTTATCACCGATCAAATGCTCTGGATCGTACAGCTTGAATGCCAAGCCAAGTACGGTGGCCACTGGTGCGAGCGTGATGTAACGTTTGTCCCAGTTGAGGCGAATGCCGGTAATGGTCTTGCCGTTCCAATTGCCTTTGCAAACCACGCCGCTATCGATCAAAGCAGCCGCATCTGATCCCGCTTGTGGTGATGTCAATGCGAAGCACGGAATTTCAGTGCCGGCCGCCAATCCAGGGAGGTAATGTTGTTTTTGTTCCTCAGTACCGTAATGCAGCAGCAATTCCGCCGGGCCCAGCGAATTCGGAACGCCAACGGTTGAGGAGGCCGTGGGGCTGCGGCCGGCGAGCTTGGTAATAACGGCTGCGTTCGCGTACGCCGAAAACTGAAGTCCGCCGTACTGCTTGGGAATTATCATCGCGAAGAAGCGCTTCTCGATGATGTAGTCCCAGACTTCTTTCGGCATGTCCGCGCGCTCATGACAAATGTCCCAGTCATCGAGCATCTCGCAGAGTTTTTCGCATGGACCGTCGATGAATGCCTGCTCTTCATCAGACAGCTTCGGTGCCGGATAGGACATCAGTCGGTCCCACTCTGGCATACCGGAAAACAATTCACCGTCCCACCAGACGTTGCCGGCCTCCAGCGCTTCGCGCTCCGTGTCCGACATGGTTGGCAGCATCTTTCGGTAAATTGCGAGCAGCGGCCTGGTCAGCGTCTCGCGGCGAAATTCGACCAGGTTCGGAACGACCATGACGCCAAAGGCTGCGATCAACAGTATATTCCAGAGCCAGTTGCCATCGCCGAGAACTACATAGGCCGCGACGGCTATACCGGCCGCGATGGTCGACGTCAAAAGATCGGTTCGGCGGTAGGCAAGGAATATTCCGCCGCCAAAAAACAGCAAGAACCAAAACAAACCTATTGTGTATCCGGACAAGACTAGAGCCTCTAATGGGTCAATCGGCGGCGCGCTGACGGCGCCTGCCCCTCACTCTATAGCAGTTCCTACAACAGGTCTTCTATTGCGGCCCGTTCCTCGCGCAGCTCCGCTTCTGTCGCATCCATACGAGTGCGACTGAAGTCGTCAATATCGAGTCCCTGGACAATTTCGTATTTGCCGCCACGGCAGCGCACCGGGTAGGAGTAGATGATCCCAGGTCCTATGCCATAGCTGCCGTCCGCCGGTATTGCCATGCTGACCCATTCGTTAGCAGGCGTACCGAGAGCCCAGTCGCGCATGTGGTCGATCGCGGCGCTGGCAGCCGACGCGGCCGAGGAAGCACCCCGAGCCTTGATGATGGCGGCGCCGCGTTGCTGAACCACAGGGATGAACTCATCTTTGAGCCACGCCTGATCGAGTAGCTTGGTGGCTTTGGTGCCGGCAATGCTGGCGTGATTCACATCAGGGTACTGTGTTGCGGAATGGTTACCCCAGATCGTCATGCCAGTGATGTCATTGACGTGCTTGTTGGTCTTGATCGCGATCTGCGCCGTCGCCCGATTGTGATCGAGGCGTGTCATCGCTGTGAAGTTTTCAGCATCAATGTCGGGCGCGTTACTGCTCGCGATCAGGGCGTTGGTGTTGGCTGGGTTGCCGACGACCAGTACTTTGATATTGCGGTTGGCGTGATTATTGATCGCTTTGCCTTGCACCGAGAATATCGCAGCGTTCGCTTGCAGCAGATCTTTGCGCTCCATTCCTGGGCCGCGAGGGCGTGCGCCGACTAACAAGGCGTAATCGCTATCCTTAAATGCGACGTTGGGGTCATCGCTAGCAACAATGCCCGCCAGCGTGCTGAATGCACAATCGTAGAGTTCCATCACAACGCCCTGCAAGGCAGGTAACACCGGTGGAACTTCGAGTAACTGCAGAATGACCGGTTGGTCCGAGCCCAGCATCTGGCCGGAGGCGATACGGAACGCAAGTTGATAGCCAATCTGGCCGGCGGCGCCGGTGATAGTGACGCGAACGGGTGCTTTCATCGTGTAATTCCTGACTAGGATATTCAAGGTTATCGGGGCCAGTGATTTTAGCATTGGTGACAGCATCAGACACTGGTGTTAATTACTTATTCGTCGTTCATCTATCCGGATATTTGAGCAAATAAGCCTCGTATTCACGGGCGGCCAGCTCAATTGCGCCGGTTTCACGCAAATCTTGAATGCATTCCATCCAGTCGTCAGCCGATTCCTGAGTTGCCACATCACAAGCGGACGCGTCTGCGGAAACCTTTGACTCAGTTCGTTCTGTTGCGGTGGGCTCGGCCGCCTGCATCTTCGAGAAAGATCGGTTCGCCGCCGCAGCAGGTGCGGGCGCCAGGGGTTTGAGTTTGCTTTCATGCGCGGCAACGCTTGAGGGCGCGACTGTTTCTTCTGTTGGTGCTTCCTGTCGAATCGGCGCTGCATTTTGTACAGGGACTGCTGGTATCTGGGTCAGCTCCAGCACTATGGCCAGACTAAGTCCAATAGTCGCCGCCCACGCAACGGGTTTCGTCCAGGCCGCAAAGGAGAAATGTCTGGCGCCACTGCGCCCGCCCGCGGCTGCCGCCTGCCGCAATATCGTCTGGTTCAGATGCTCTGGAACTTCTTCGGTACCTAGCTCGCGATACGTTTGGCTGACGAGCCGATCCATCTCGGACTCGTTTAGTTCGGCGGTCATTGCGGCCCCCCAATAGCATCGCGAAGTTTTTTTACCGCGTAGCGAAGGCGACTCTTCGCGGTTTCGCGGTTGCAGCCGGTTACGGACGCGATTTGATCGATGCCGAGGCCCGCTTCCTCATGCAATAGAAAGGCATCGCGTTGTTCTTCGGGCAGGTTCTTAAGGGCAAGCATCAGACGTTCTCTTGCCAAACTGCGCTCAACCAGTGTCTCAGGCAGCTCCGATGCATCAGCGTGCAGGTCAGGTTCGAGTTCGGCGCTATTGGCATGGCGCTTGTTACGGCGTGCATGATCGATAAAACAATTGTGAGCGACTCGGTACATGAAGGTCGTAAATTTCGCGGTCGGTCGATAGTTCGCGCGGGCATTGATGATCTTGCCCCATACATCCTGGAATATGTCTTCCGCGGTGGCTGGATGTCGGCAAAGTCGCAGTAGATAGCGGTACAGAGCATCGTTATGACGGCGGTACAGGGTCTCGAATGCCCCCGTATCACCCTCTTTGTAACGCAGCATCAGCGCGCTATCGTCTGGAATATGGCCCATCGGGTGAGCATAGGCGAGCGGCGCCGTCGTGAACAGCGCAGGGCTGCCCGGGGCCAGTTTGCGCCCGATCGCTTCCCTGCTAAGAACCATGAGATTTCTTCGAATCCATGGGCTTACAAACGATCCGGCTGGCCCCACCGGGTTAGGCGCGAGTAAAAAAAGCTTGCAAGGAATGATTTTAGTGTTATAGTCAACTACAACACCAGTTCACTAAGAGGCCGGGAGCGCCCGGGGAATCACGAAATGTTCAAACCAACCGTACATTTTAACGATTACGTCAGCCTGGTAGTCATGTTGCTAATGGTTGTCGCGCTGGTGACGGGGCAGGCAGATGCAAGCGCCTATGGCGTTGACAAGTCGACGCCAGTCTCGGCGATAGCCGCGATGGACGATCGAATCAATATCGATTTTGATGGCCAATTGGGCGACGCGGTGCTCAAGGTGAGTATCGCTGTTGCCACCGATCTGAGTCATTTCCGTGGCGAAAACGAGTAAAGTAGCGGCGGAATTCTGCGCCGGCCCGGACGATCGGGCCGGCGCCTTTTTATGCGCATCGACGCGCATGTCCTGCAAAAAACGGGGAACGGACGAGTAATGGATCCGAAATGGAATGAAGATCAGCCGATTTATCGGCAGTTGCGAGACAGAGTCGTTGCAATGATTCTCGAGCGGGTGCTGACCGATGGTGATGCCTTGCCTTCGGTCCGCAACGTAGCAGCTGAATACAGACTCAATCCGCTGACGGTACTCAAGGGCTATCAGGAGCTTGTCGATGAAGGGCTTGTCGAGAAGAAACGCGGCAGGGGTATGTTCGTCAATGAAGGAGCGCGAACCAAGCTCCTCAAAGCAGAGAGGCAACGGTTTCTTGATAAGGAATGGCCGCTCGTCCTCGCAACCATAGAACGTCTCGATCTGGACGTGACAGATTTGCTAAAAGACGCAGAACCAAAAAAATCATCTAAGGATTCTGGAGGGGAGAATGACTAGTCTGGTCAGCGCTCAGGGAGTCACTAAGCAGTTCGGTTCATTTACCGCCGTCGACAACGTCAGTTTCGAAATTGAAGCTGGAAAAATTCTCGGGTTAATTGGCCCCAATGGTGCTGGAAAGACGACCTTGCTAAAAGCATTGCTCGGGCTTACCGATTGTGAAGGAAAACTATCAGTAATGGGCCTGGATCCGTTCAGGCAACGCAAGAAGCTGATGCAAAACATTTGCTTTATCGCCGACGTCGCAGTCCTGCCTCGGTGGATCAGGGTCACACAGCTCCTTGACTATGTGCAGGCCGTACACCCGAATTTCTCACGCAAACGAGCCGAAGAGTTGTTGCTGCAAACGAAAATCAAGGCCAACTCCAAGGTGAAGGAATTGTCGAAAGGCATGGTCACCCAGTTGCACCTCTCGATCATCATGTCGATCGATGCGAAATTGCTGGTTCTCGATGAGCCGACGCTGGGGCTGGACATCATATTTCGAAAAGAATTCTATGCGAATCTATTAAACGATTACTTCGACGAGGAACGTACGATTCTGGTGACGACGCACCAGGTTGAAGAAATCGAAAACCTGTTGACGGATATCATGTTCATTAATGACGGTAAGATATTACTCAATTCGCCGATGGAGGCGCTCGCCGACAACTATGTCGAAGTCGCCGCGTCGGGCGAAAA
The DNA here is from genome assembly GCA_022866645.1 of Woeseiaceae bacterium. Lineage (GTDB taxonomy): Bacteria > Pseudomonadota > Gammaproteobacteria > Steroidobacterales > Woeseiaceae > UBA1847. The sequence goes on from JALHUQ010000063.1 coordinate 19,835, forward strand.
AGCCAATCTCGCAAGACAGTTTGGACCAATAGCGGAGGGTCAGATGTTCGGCAAGTCCATCATGTTGTTCGAAGGTGTAAGTCGCGAACATTTTGAGGGCCTCGGCGACATGAGAACGCCATCGGTGGCAGATCTCTTCGTTGCGAAAGTGAAGGGAGCTCGAAAATGATCAATCATCAACTGGCACTGTTGAAACGAGAGATCTGGGAACACCGCTCAATTTTTGTGACTCCCGCAGCCATTGCGAGCATCGTAACGCTCGGCGTTTTGGCAATGTTGGTATTTGCATCAGGATTTGCTGCCGAGCTTGATGCCGCAATTTTTGGGGCACAAAATCTCGCAGGGGATCCCGAGCGCAAGGCCGCGCTGACTGCATTCTTCCTTGGCACGTCATGGGTATTCATTATCGCTCTGGCGATTCTGACGGTGTTCTATTGCCTCGATTCACTGTACGCGGAGCGCAAGGACAAAAGCATTTTGTTTTGGCGCTCGCTTCCGGTCACTGACGCCGAAACCGTTGTTTCCAAATTGATCACGGCCATAATTGTTATTCCTGCGGCTACTGTCATCGGAATTGTCGCGACCCATCTGATTAACCTGATTATCGTAAGCATCTGGGTGTGGATGAAGGGTGGTGACGGCGGAATGTTGATTTGGGGGTCCGTATCACTATTCGATAACTGGCTTGCTGCATTCATCGTGGTCATCGCAATCGGCATCTGGATGTCTCCGTTCATCGGCTGGTTTCTGCTCGTATCCGCTTATACCAAGCGCTCTCCACTTCTGATGGCATTCATGCCGCTGATTCTCATTGGTTTGCTTGAAGGGATAATTCTTCGGACACACGTGTTTGCCGAAAACGTACTTGGGCGGGGAGACGGGATACCGTTATTTCACACTGGCAATATCGAGCAGTTTTTTGAGGACGAACAATGGCGGCTTGCAGACAATGCCACCAGCCTGCTGGTCCATCTCGATGTGGTGCAATTCCTGACAAGTCCCGCGACGTGGGCAGGAATTCTGGTCTGCGGCTTGCTTTCAACAGGGGCTATTTACGTTCGCCGTTTCCGCGACGAAAGCTAAGAACGCCACACCGTTCCCTGTCATTGACTTCACGGCTTGCTGCGAATATTGAATTTGCGCAGCTTGCCGCGAAACTGGTGATAGCTGAGCCCCAACAAGTCAGCCGCCATGCGTTGGTTGTATCGGGCCTTTTCGAGCGCCGCATTCAGCAGGCTCACTTCCGTATCGACCAGCCTTTGTGCCAAATCTGCGGGCAAAAGAGGCGCGCGGCGAACGGCGGTCGGACTGTCCTTGGCAGCCTGCGCTTCATCAATCCGGAACGGGCTGTCAAACGGGTCGAGCGCCAGGGTTGTAATGGGCTGATCCGGATCGGCTGATCGATAAACACTGCGCTCTATCGTATTTTTGAGCTCGCGAACGTTGCCGGGCCAGCGATTGCGGAGCAGGGAGGACGAGATCCGTGGACTGAAGCCAGGGAAGTAACTCCATTTCAATTCGCTCGCCATGTTGATCGCAAAGGCATGTGCCAGCGGCATGATGTCTTCGAGGCGCTCGCGTAAAGGTGGCACCGTGATGACATCGAACGCGAGTCGGTCAAGCAAATCTTTTCGGAACCGCCCCTCATTCGCCAATTGCTGTAAGTCGGCGTTGGTTGAGCCGACAATTCGTACGTCAACATGCAGCGTTTCGCTGCCGCCAACCCTCTGAACTTCTCCGTACTCGATGGTGCGCAATATTTTCTCCTGCATACGCAGCGAAATCGTTGCGATTTCGTCGAGGATCAAAGTTCCACCATCAGCACGTTCGAAGTGTCCGATGTGTGTTTTGGACGCCCCGGTAAACGCACCGGCTTCGTGACCGAATAACTCTGACTCAAGTATTGACTCTGTTAATGCCGCGCAATTGACCTTCACGACATTTTGGTCCCAACGGCCCGACAGAAAATGCAAACGAGAAGCTATCAACTCCTTGCCGGTTCCGCGCTCACCGACGACCAGAACGGGCTTGGAAAGGGGTGCCGCGCGAGACACATGCTCCAGCATTTCGAGGAACAGCGGTGCCTCGCCAATGATGGGTTGTGCCTGGGATACTAGCGACATTGGCGAATTAGGCCAAAAAACCACCTAAATAGCTAATAAATGGTGAAAACGACCAACTAGCGCTCATTCGAAATTTTTCCTTACCGCTATTAAAGTCTTATAAAACAGTCACTAACGATGCCTGAAGTGGCTTGGCATGAATGCTGCAGTTTCATAGACAGGCACTAAACCAATGAGAGGACACAGCCATGGGAATTTTCACGAGATTTAGCGACATCGTGAACTCCAATATCAACGCAATATTGGACAAGGCAGAGGATCCGGAAAAAATCGTCCGGTTGATGATTCAGGAGATGGAGGACACGCTGGTCGAAGTTCGGACGGCGGCAGCGCGCTCGATAGCGGATAAGAAGGATTTAAACCGCAAGATCGAATCGCTGGATCGTGATCTGAACGACTGGGATATGAGAGCTGAACTGGCTTTGCGCAAAGGTCGTGAGGACCTGGCCAAGGCGGCTCTGGTCGAAAAATCGAGAGTCGCGGCAGGTGTAGATGTTTTGAAACAGGACTACTTTGCGGTCGACGAGGGACTGGCTAAGCTGAACGAAGACATTGCTCGGCTGGAGAGCAAACTCGCAGATGCCAAGGCGAGACAAAAATCGCTGTTGGCGCGCCACAAAACCGCGAGCAGTCGATTGGCAGTCCGCAAGAAGATTTACGACTACAAAATTGATGACGCAATGCTGCGGTTTGAGCAATACACACGTCGCATAGATGACGTAGAGGGTCGAGTCGAGGCCTATGATTTGGGTCTGCCAAAAGATCTGAACCATGAGTTCGCCAGCCTCGAAGCGGAAGAGTTAGTCAAAGAAGAGTTTGATGCGCTGAAGCGCCGTGTAGCTGCGGATAAGGTAGCTATTGCGGAGGCGGAATAATCGGCAGGCGGAGGACGGAACGATGAGTCGAGACACGTGGAATATTCACTACGGGCCATTGCGGGGCTTTTACCGTGATCGCGAAAACGGTTGGATCTTTGGTGTCTGCGCGGGACTCGCCGATCGCTTCAACTTTCGCGTCGGTACCGTGCGAGTTATTGCACTAATATCCTTACTGCTGTTTTTTTGGCTAGTTGCCGTGCTGTATCTTGGGGCGACTTTGCTGATCAAAGAAAAGCCGTTGGTTTACTCAGGGCGAAATAGCGAAAATGACTTTTGGTATCGCTACAGGCGTGATAATTGGAGGCAGTCATGATTACAGCGAGTGCTACTTCGGACAAAAGATTCTACAGGGACGCCGATCGCGCGATCCTGGGTGGAGTGTGTGCCGGACTGGCGGGCTACCTTGGCTTCAACTTGAGAGCGACGCGTTTTCTGGCCTTTGTTGCTTTCTTGATGGCAATGCCGATTGCGGTGGTAGGCTACCTGGCAGCTGTATTCCTGATTCCCTCGGTATCGGGCAGAGATTACGGCGTCGTTACAAAGAGGCGCTTCGATCGCAGGCGGAAATCGCGCCAACAGAGAGAAACCGCGGAACCACCAGGACCTTCAGTTTCGGACGTCATAAATGCTCGTTGCCGTGCACTTGATGAGCGTCTCGCGCGCCTGGAAAAACACGTTACGTCGAGGCGCTTTCAGATTGATCAGGAGCTGAGCAGGCTTTGAATCACGAAAATAATAAAGGGATGGGTCAATGAACAATATGTTTTACGTCGTATGTATTGTCGCGGTAGTTTTCGCAGCGAACACCTATCAAAAGTACCTAAAAATGCAACATGAAAAAAGACAAGAAGACCCTGACCTCGAAGCGGCGCTGTCGAAAATCGAGCTGCTGGAGGAGCGTATTCGGGTACTTGAAAGAATTGTTACCGAGAACAAGCGGGATATTGGGCGCGAAATCGATAACCTTTGACAGATCGAGTCAACCGCAACAAAAACGCCTGTCACAAGACGGGCGTTTCACGTTGTCGAATACGGTTTTCTATTGTGAGCGTGCTTTATACGCCCGGATTTCGATATTGAATTGCTCGACAGTCCTGGCCTGCTCATCAACCGCAGCATTGTACTTTTTGTCGAACATCAACTTGCTCTGATCCTGACCTTCAGTATCGTCATCGGCCAAAGCCTGCACCGCAACGACTTCATCGGCTTCGATACAAGCGAGGTATTCAGTCATGCTTTCCTGGTACTTTGAAATCAGTCCTACACCGGCCAACATTTCTTCCTTGGTCGCGGTAGCGCCCATCGGCAAATCCTTCGGGGGCGCAGGGTAGTCGCATGCGAACGCCAGTGGCGAGGCAACGAGGAAGGCGATAGAAATCAGTAATCTTGTCATTTTATTCATAGTGTCAACTTCAGTCGGATCTGCAGAGATTCCGCAGGTGGTTACGGGAACGCTGGCAATTTAAGCACGTTGTCGCCGCCGAGTGAAGTCATGCGAATAGGGCGCGGTGGGTGTCGGTTCCGTCGGCTTGCGCCAGCAACAACTCCAGATAGTTATCCGAACTCATCGGATCGCCAAACAATAGCCCCTGAACATACGTACAGCCCAGTTTTTGCAGGAAAATCAGCTGCGCCTCGTCTTCAACGCCTTCAGCGACAACGTCCATATTCAGGTTTCGACCCATTTGGATGATCGTATCAACGATTATTGCATCGTCTGGATTACTGACGATATTTCGGACGAACGAGCGATCGATTTTCAAGGTGCTGATGGGGAATTGCTGCAATGCGCTCAACGAGGAGTAACCGGTGCCAAAGTCATCGATCGCGAGATTCAATCCGAGTCCGTAAAGTTGATCCAGCGTCCTTATCGTCCGTTCCGGGTTCTCCATCAACGTTGTCTCGGTAATTTCCAGTTCCAACGATGTTGGGGATACTTCATGGCCTCGCATTATTGAGCTGATTCGACTGACAAAATTCAACTGTCTAAGTTGTTTGAGGGAGAGATTGACCGACACTCGTCCCGGCGAGGACACCGTCCTTTGCCAAAGGCGAAAGTCTTCGCAGACCTTATCCAAAACCCACTCGCCAATTTCGATAATGAGATTGGAGTCCTCTGCAATAGGAATAAAGTCGGATGGCAATATCAAACCACGCTCTGGCATGTCCCAGCGGACCAGTGCTTCAGCCCCAAAAACCTCTCCGGTCTCCAGATTGTATTTCGGTTGGTAGTGGACCAGTAATTCGTCGCGTTCGAACGCGCGCTTTAGCTTGCTCTTGGTCATCAGTCGTTCGACCGAAGCCTCGTTCATTGCTGGCGCGTAGTAAGAGTACACGTTGCCGCCAGACCTTTTGGCATGATACAGAGCGGCATCAGCGTTTCTAATCAGGTCAATAACGTTAGGCGCATCTTTGGGGTAGTAGGCCAAGCCCATACTCGCCGTCATGAACACTTCGTTACCCTGCACAAAAAATGGGTCGGCCAGACGGTTTAAGAGTTTCTGCGCCAGCTCGCTGGTTTCAACGATGCCCTTCTCGTTCGCACTCGATTCCTCAACAATCACCGCAAACTCATCTCCGGCGAGCCGGCCGATTATTGAGTTTTTCGGTAGTGCCGCTGTCAGGCGCTCTGCAACCGTCTCCAGCGTGGTGTCACCCGCCAAATGGCCAAACGTGTCGTTGATTTCCTTGAAATAATCAATGTCGATATAGAACAGGCACAGTGATTTCCCGGCGCGCCTGCTGCGCGCGATCCCGCGTTGCAAAAGATGTTGGAACTGCATCCGGTTGGGGATTTTTGTCAGGGGGTCTATTCGCGCGAGGTATCGGATACGCTTTTCCGCGCGACGCCTTTCGGTAATGTTTTGCGCAGCATATATACGTCGGGCAGGTGTGCCTGGCGGATCTTCGACAACAGAACAGGTGTAGGAGACGGGAATGGATTCGCCGAACTTGCTTTCAAATATCGCTTCTTTGGGCAGCCCGGAGGGTGAATCATCGGCAAGCGATCGACCGTCGCTGGTGTTTACGATGTGGTCAACACTCATGTTGAGCAATTCACTTTCGTCGTAGCCGAGCAGGTGTGTTGTGGCTTTGTTGATGCGCGTGATTCTGCCATCGTTGCCAGTGACGATTATGGCTTCGTTCATTCCCGACAGTATGCTATCGACATAGTCGCGGGAATGGGTCGTCTTACGCAGGCGATTACGCATGTCATTAAAGACGGCGGCCAAGTCACCAAGTTCATCGTGCCGGGACAAAAGCATCGGCTCGCCAAAGTCGGCGTCACGCAGTTTTTCGGCCTGAACTTTGAGCTGGCGTATGCGTTTCGTTTGGCTCCGCACCAGCATCCACACCACGCCGCCACAGAGTAGCAATGCAGCCAGCGTCCCAACGGCCGCCCAAAGGTAACTGACTCGACGGCTCGCCACCTCGGTGCTGGTTAGCTCGGCAGCAAAGCGAGCAAAGTCGCCGTACAAGTCGGCGAGGTCGAAGGCGCCGAACAGAAGCCCCACTTCGATTTCACCTGCCCTGACCGGATAAGAAATTAGCAGGCGTTCTTCGAGCCAAGTGACATCCGAAACCTCAAATGCTTTTGGGTAACTGCCGGCGGAGTAGGTTTGACCGTCGCGACTACTGTAGCGCACGCCGGTAAGGTTTTCGTTTTCAACCAGGACAGCATTCAGCTCAAGCAAGACTCCCTTGCCCTGATCGTTTTTGACGGCTTCGCCCAGACGGTCAGCGGCGACATGCAATTGCGACCGGGCGCTGCGCTCAAAACTGCCGCGCACAACTTCGTCATATTCGGCGGCACTCGTCTCGACAAGCTGACGGGCAAGCCACTGATACTGGCCGTAGAATACGGACAGCATTATCCCGGCTACGGCAATGCCAAGAGCAACTGCGAGCAAGAGCAAACGAGGAGTTCTGTCGCCGATCATTTCGTAATTATTATTCGGCCAAAAAGCAGCCGATAGTGTAGCACTTGCACCAGGCCACAAAAAAAATATCCAATTTGGACTATATAGGCGTTTAGCCGTCGCGCTTCTCTACAAACCCGATCGGTTTTGCCTGCCCTGTCGTCTTCATAACCCCCTCAACGACGGCGCCCTCAGCAACGGCGATAGCCTCGCCCGTTACGGTGCCCGCGATCCTGGCGGTATTGGTTATCTCCACCTTGCCTCTAGCGACGATATCGCCCTCGACATGCCCCGCAACAATGAC
>JALHUQ010000467.1 GCA_022866645.1 Woeseiaceae bacterium
CGGCAGGGCGAATGGCGTTTTGGAGATGGCTGTCCGAATCCGTTCCGCGAGTAGTTTCGCTGACGCGACTTCAGTATTCGGCAACAGCACGACGAATTCTTCACCACCAAATCTCGCGGCTACATCACTCGCGCGCACCTGGGATTCGATGCGCTGAGCGAGTTCACGCAACACAGCATCACCCGCCGCGTGGCCCCAGGTATCGTTCACGCGTTTGAAGTGATCAATATCGAGCATCAGGCAATTAATGCCAGTCCGTTCACGTCGCGCACGCGCAAGTTCTTCGCCGAGCCGAACGCTGAGGTAGCGGCGGTTGTTCCAGCCCGTCAGCACGTCCGTAAAGCCGCTGCGCAACAGGCGCGCCCGGTTGATGGTGTTTTCGACGCAAAATGAAGCAATGACACCCAGGTGAGCCAGAAAATCGCTGGCATGATCACGAGTGAATCGAAGCGCGTCGCCGCTGCAAAGATTAATGCTGCCGATCAACTTGCCGCGATGCCGCAAAGGAATCATTGCAATGCTTTTCAATGCACCGGCGTTGGGGCAGATAAGTTGATGGTCACACGCAGCGAAGGAGCCTAGCCAGGGCTGATGTAAGGCGATGTATTGAGGCGCCAGTCCGGCAAGCGACTCAACCATCAAGAGATCGGTGATACATTCCGCGGGCGTGCCATTGGCCATCAACAAATGACGGATATCATGGTCGGGATCACAGAGCACGACGCTCACGTACTCAAGTCCGTAGCTTATCCTGAGACCGGTGACCAGAACCTTCAATAAGGAATTCAGGTCTTCCGCCTGCAGGAGTGTCAACTCACGCTGCTGCGTGCGCTGCATCTTGCCATCATTACGTGCAGCTTCGTCAGTGAGCTCGTCGAGACGGCGACGTGCCGCGGCTAGCTGCGCCTCCAATTCCTCTTTTGTTTGCATGAGCAGCCTCTCCCTAGCGTCTCATTATCCCCGTAGTGCAAGGTATTCGCGGCCCTTCTTCATAAGCTCGACGAATGCCTCTTCATCGCCGCCCGCGACTGTCTCGCGTATTCTCGCTGCGGCTTCGCACAAGGCATCGAGTGGTCCCAGCCCGAACTTGTTCAAATTCTGAATCTCAAAATACAGATGTGGATTGTCCTTCGCAACCGCTGCGGACACGAGCAATTGCGAATCGAAGGTCGTTGACGACATTTGCGCGAGTCTGGGTGCTGCCTCGCCGCTTTCGGCGAGGGCCGTGAAGAACGCAATGTTGAGTGCGTGTGACAAACCCAGCACATAGGCGATCAAACGATCGTGGTCCTCCAGCCCCATGTCCAGTTGCTCGACCATGGTTGCGGCAAACAGCTCCTTCGCCGCCGCCGTGGCTTGCGCATCACCAACATCGCAGAAAATCAAATGGCGACCGGACAATAATCGGGTGTCGGGTCCGTACATCGGATGCAAGGACGTGACGCGGCAGCCCGCCGATTGCAGTTCTTTCAGCCCATCCATCAGCGGCGACTTAAGCGACCCAATGTCGAATACCAATCCCTTGGGTTTCAGGACGGCCAGTTGGGCGAGTATTCTGCCGGACACCGCTAACGGCGCCGCGACGACGATGACGTCGAAATCGACTCCCGCTTCGGTCCAGGAACTAAACGCTGCTGGCCCGTTCTCGATGGTCGGATCCGCAATCGTCGTGGAGTAGCCCTGGGACGAGAAGAAGTCGACAAACCAGCGGCCCATTTTGCCCGCGCCGCCAATGACCATCGCACGTCTGCCATCGCCCTTACCTTCCGCGACAACTCGGTCACGTTCCTGGCTTTCGAGGGACGTCCGAATCAACATTTCCAGCAGCTTCTCGACGAGATCCGGGTCGACACCCATTTCTCCGGCTTGCTTGCGGCCCATCTCAAGTACATCTTTCTCGCGCGCGTAGTCGCGTGTGCTGGCACCCGTGCTTAGCTTGTATTTGCCGATTTCAGCGACGATACGCTGCCGTTCAGCGATCATCTCAACCAGGCGTCGGTCGACAGAGGACAGATTTATTCGAAGTTCGTCGAGGCTCATCCGCAACTGTTTTACAGGAGAGGCGCGTTGAGTGAAAGCCGGCCCGAAACAATTTCGGGCCGGCTCCTGCTCACCAACTGGTTACTGCTGTTAGCGTCTATCGACGATAGTGATGGCGGGAATGCTCCCAAACATAAATATCGAACAACTCATGCCATGACAGGTAACGGTCTTCTCGCAAACGAGTGTGCTCGAACCAGTGGCGAAACGACCTGTTGTGTTCCAGCCACCGGGGCATTCCCGAGGCCCGTCTGTACTGCTTGCTATGATGGTCGCGCCGATAGCCGTCGCGACTGTATGCGCCATGGCGGTGATCGTCACGACGATAGGCGTCAGAACGATA
>JALHUQ010000468.1 GCA_022866645.1 Woeseiaceae bacterium
CCGCCGACACAAATCGGCCGTTAGACGAATTCGACTTCCAACGGTGTATAGCGGAGATTATCTGATGCCAACACGCAATCCGATTGAGCGCCTGGCCGATGCCCGCCACGAATTTGGCGAACACGGTGGCGTCAATATGTCTGTCGAAGCGAGTACGACATTCACAGTCATGGAGCCCGGCACCATGCCGGAACTGTTTCAAGGTCGGAAATCAGCGCCGCAGGGCTGCTACTTGTACGGGCGACATTTCAACCCAACGGTGTATCAACTCGGTCGACAACTAGCGGCAATCGAGGGGACCGAGGCGGCTTACTGTGCGGCAAGCGGCATGGCCGCGATCTCGGCCGCAATACTTCAGTTGTGTAGATCGGGCGATCACATTGTTGCATCGAACACCATTTACGGTGGCACCTACGCGCTGCTGCACGATTTTCTGCCCGCCAAGGCGAATATTCACACTACGTTTGTGGACGTGACCGATCTTGAGGCGGTGATTGCGGCCGTTTCCAATCGCACTAAAGTGATCTATGCCGAGAGCATTGCAAATCCAACGTTGCGCGTAGCCGATATTCCAGCACTGGCCGAGATCGCGCGCGCAGCAAATGCGCAACTCGTGATAGACAATACCTTTAGTCCGTTGCTCCTGAGCCCGGCCTCACTCGGTGCTGACGTCGTAGTGCACAGTATGACCAAGTTCATTAATGGTGCCTCTGACATCATCGCTGGTGCCATCTGTGGCAGCATGGAATTTGTACAGGGCTTGATGGACCTGCACACCGGTCCGTTGATGATACTTGGGCCCACGATGGATCCGACTATTGCCTCCAAGATCAGTCTGCGCATTCCACATCTGGCGTTGCGAGTGAGCGAGCATGCGAAGCGAGCGCAGATATTTGCCGAGCGACTGGAGGCTATCGGCGTATCGGTGGTCTATCCGGGATTGCCCGCACACCCCGATCATGAACTGCTGCGACGACATCGCTGTGCCGAGTATGGTTTCGGCGGCATTTTGACGCTCGATCTTGGTAGTGAGGAAAAAGCGAATCAGCTGATGGATCTGTTACAAAATAAATACGGCTTTGGATTCATGGCGGTGAGTCTCGGCTATTTTGATACGCTGATGTCCTGCCCCAGCAGCAGTACGTCCAGCGAGATGTCGGACGACGACCTGTCCTCAGCGGGCATTGGTCAGGGTTTGGTCCGATTGTCGGTCGGCTATACCGGTACGATAGAACAGCGCTGGGGGCAACTTGAGAGCGCACTACGCAGCATGGGTGTGACCGAAGTGCCGGGCGCGCCCTAGTATGCGTCTGACGAAAAATTTCCTTACTGGAATCTGCATTTTCGCACTTGCCGCCTGCGGTGGTAATGGCAGCGGAGGGATCGCGAGCGTCGCGCCCGGATCTTGGCCGTCGGGTACGACGCGGATCGCCGACATACAGGGCTCCGGTGCATCGAGTCCCCTGGATGGCCAGACCGTATCAATTTCGGCGATCGTCAGTGGTGACTTTCAGGACCATGACCTCGATGTAACCCGGAACCTCGCCGGGTTTTATCTGCAACAGGAAATTCCGGACACCGATCCGACCACATCCGAAGGCATATTCGTCTTTGATGGTGCCAATCCCGCGACAGATGTTTCGGTTGGCGACCGAGTCGCGGTTACGGGTGTTGTCGCCGAATATTTTGGCGAAACGCAGATCAAAGCCACGTCGGTCACAGTCACCGGAACCGGCGTGGTGCAGGCGACCGATATCAATCTGCCCACCAATGGATTGGTCGCCAACAGTGACGGCGAAAAGATCGGTGATCTGGAACTGTATGAAGGCATGCTCGTGCGTTTCCCTCAAAAACTCGCCGTATCGGGTTTGCGTTTTCTCGAACAATACGGCGAAGTTGAACTGTCAGAGGGGGGCCGGCTCTTCCAATTCACCAACAGCAATGATCCTGACGCTGCCGCCTACGCCGCGCACGTCGACACGATCGCTGCGCGATCGATCATTCTCGACGACGGCCTGCGCAAATCGAATCCCGCAGCCATTCGTCATTTGCACGCCGGCGTCGCTGCCGACTATTCAATTCGCGCTGGTGATTCGATATCGGGCGCAACCGGAAACTTGCGCTATTCGCGTGGCAGTGGCGGTGGCGGAACAGAAGGATGGCGGCTCGAACCAACGGAAGACCTGAGCTTCACCGATGACAATCCCAGGCCCGGACCGCCGTCGGTCGCTGGTTCACTGCGCGTCGCAAGTTTCAACATGCTGAATTTTTTCTCGACGGTCGACACTGGGCAGGCTATTTGCGGACCCGACGGCGATGACCCTTGCCGCGGCGCGGACAGCGCCGCCGAATTGTCGCGCCAACTCGAGAAAACCGTTACCGCGATCGCGCTGATGGATGCGGACATCATTGGTTTGATCGAACTGGAGAACAATGCCACTGACTCCATCGC